>DATMYG010000070.1:0-9251 GCA_035561055.1 Clostridia bacterium
CGGCACGCCGAGCGCGCGGCCGCCCTGCGCGCCGACGGCGACGTAGAACGCCCGGTACCCTTGGGCGCGAAGCTCGTCGAGGGTTACGTCCCTGCCGACCTCCACGCCGGTTCTGAAGGCGACGCCAAGCTCCTTCAATACCTCGATTTCCGCCTCCACAACATCCTTTTCCAGCCGGAAGGAGGGGATGCCGAAAGTCAGCATGCCGCCGGGTTTCTTCTGCTTTTCGAACACCGTCACCTCATAGCCGTCGAGCGCGAGGTAGTACGCGCACGAAAGCCCCGCGGGGCCCGCGCCGACGACGGCGATCTTCTTGCCGTAGGCATGCCGTTTGGCGGGGACAAAGCGCCGCTCGCAGTTGAGGTCCTGCTCGGCGATGAACTTCTTGATGTCGTCTATGGCGACGGGTTCGTCCACATCCCCGCGCGTGCAGGCGGATTCGCACCTGCGGTTGCAGATACGCCCGCAGACCGCCGGGAAGGGGTTTTCTTTTTTAATCAGCTCCAGCGCCTCAGTATAGCGCCCCTGCGCGGCCAGCTTGATGTAGCCCTGTATCGCGATGTGCGCAGGGCATTCGCTCTTGCAGGGCGCGGTGCCGGTATCGACGACGTTTTTGCGGTTGGTGCGGTAGTCCGGATTCCAGCGCTCGCTGGTCCATTCCGTATCCCGCGGGGTATCCTCGCGCACGATCTTCTCGACGAAGGGCTTTGTGGAGCACACCTTCTGCCCGAGCTGCAGCGCGTTGACCGGGCAATTTTCCACACACTGCCCGCAGGCGACGCACTTGTCGCGGTCCACTTTGGACACGTAATTGGAGCGCACCATGTCCGCGTTGAGGAACATTTCGGCCGTGCGCATCGAAAAACAGCCGCAGCCGCAGCAGTTGCAGATGGCGTGGGTTTTTCCGTCTCCGTCGAGGTTGGGGATCTCGTGTATAAGGCCGTTTTCCTCGGCGCGGCGCAGGATTTCATAGACCTCCTGCTTGGAGACCTGCCGTCCGCGCCCCGTGCGGATGTAATACTCCGCCGCGTGCCCCATCTGGATGCACATATCCTCCTTGAGGTGGCCGCAGCCCTCGCCCATAATTTCCCGCGCCGTACGGCAGGAGCAGTTGGAAACCGAGAAGACGTCGTGCTCCTCGATGTGCTTGGAAACCTCCTCGTAGGAGGCGCGGCGGCTTTCGCCGTCGATCGCGCGCTCGATAGGGATGACGCGCATCAGCCCGACGCCCACGGGCGTCATGCCAGCGGTCTTCGCCCCGCGGATGCGGCCGTACGCCTCGAACGCCTCGGCAATCTGCGGGTATTTCCTCGGGTTGGTCGGGTGGTTGGTCATCATCTCCATGATGCCGGGCACCCAGGTATCGTACCAGAAGGTGTCTTTGCCGTCTATGGTGTTGACGAAGCACACGCCCGCCTCGGCAAGCTCCAGAAGGAGCCTGTGGCATTCTTCCACGGATTTGCCCGCGCGCGGGGCGACGGCCTCGGCCGTAACCTTCTCGCGGATGGCCACGGTCATTAAGACTTCCGCCATCTCGTCGGTGACGACCGGCTCGAGGATGCGGTACTCCGGCGCGCCGTAATCGTACGCGTCCTTCGTGCCCTGCTTCTTGCGGCCGATGTGGTTGGCGAGCGCCAGTATTTTCGGCCTTCCCTGCGTATTGTTAAGATGTTCCGCCATGTCGGTCCCGTCTCCTTTAGCTGGTGTTGTCGCTTATTTCGCCTTCCAGGCGAGCGCTTCGTTCCTGAGCCAGGCGACCCACTCGTCCATGCCCTCGCCGGTGCGCGCCGAAATGGGGATGACCCGCGCGCCCGGGTTGAGCGCCGCCACGCGCGCGCGCACGGCCTCGATGTCGAAGTCAAAGTAGGGCAGAACGTCGATTTTATTGACGAGCACAACGTCGCATATGGTGAACATCAACGGGTACTTCAGGGGCTTGTCATCCCCCTCGGGTACGGAAAGGATCATGGCGTTTTTGGCGGCGCCCGTGTCGAACTCCGCCGGACATACGAGGTTGCCGACGTTCTCGAGGATGGCGATGTCCAGCCCATCCGTGCCGAGGCCCTCGAGCCCCTGGCGCGTCATGCCCGCGTCGAGATGGCACATGCCGCCCGTGTGGAGCTGGATGACCTTCACGCCCGTCTCCTGTATGGCGCGCGCGTCGACGTCCGAATCGATATCCGCCTCCATGACGCCGATGGCAAACTCGTCCTTAAGCCGTCCGATGGTGCCGCGCAGCGTCGTCGTTTTGCCCGCGCCGGGCGAGGACATGAGGTTTAAGAGGAACACGCCTTTTTCCTTTAGCTCGAGGCGTAGCCTCTGCGCTTCCCGGTCGTTATCCGCGAAGACGCTTTCCTTGATTTCCAGTATGCGAAATTCGTTCATATGAAGCCTCCTTACAATATGCCGGTTTATTCGGCAAGGGCTTTGATCGCCCGGTATTCCGCAAGGTCCGCGTAAAGCTCACCCTTGTAGGGGTTGCGGCGGGTCTTTACGACTTTATAGATCATGTAGACCATCACGGCGACGTTCGCGCCGAGCGCCAGCGCGCCGAGGGCGGTATACACCGCGGGATTATAGGCCGAACGCACCATCTGAACGCCCCGGTCTTGGAAAAGCGGGAAGGTCTGGGCAAACATGCACCAGAGCGCGAGCGTCTGCGCCCTGTGCTGAAGCCACGCGCCCCTGCCCAGCGTAAACGCGCACAGGGTCGGCGCGGCCAGCAGCGCGAGGCCCGCGTAGAACGAGTGGGTCGGGATGCAATTATAAGTATAGGTAAAGTTCCACAGGTCGTACGCGATGATCCAGAACCAGAGCATATCCGGCCAGAGCATGTCGCGACTGCCGTCAAGCTTCGTCTTCTTCCTGAGCACGATGCCGAACCAACCTGTGATGGTGACGATGTTGAGAATGCCCGCGATGCCGTTCATAAAGTTCCACGGCCCGCCGAGCACGCCCGTCACCTCGCCCTCGATGGCGCCGGAGTTGACGAGCCAATATGTCGCGCCGACCTGAAAGTCACGCGCACACGCCTCGAGGATATTAACGGCGAGGATCAATGGCGGAAAGCACAGGGCGATCTTACTCTCCGCAAGCCGCCAAGGCGTGCCGTCCTTCTTCCTGCCGTGCAGGTGGCGGATGCACCAGAAGCCGATGCAGCCCGCAGTCGAGGAATACACCTTGACGAGGTGGAACCAGTCCGTATACGTGCTCTCCCGGAGAACCGTGAACCACAGGACCGAGAGCACCACCGGCAGCGCCACAAAGAAGAAAAAGCCCGCCCACTTGAAGCGGCGCGAAACTTCGTTGAGCGCGAAGAGCGCCGCGAATACGCACAGCCAGATCAGCAGGGTTGAAACGGCGCTCGCGCCATCGGCAACATTGAACGTAAACATCCCGCAATCCTCCCGTATTGTTCGTCATGATGATGACAGGGCGTCGCGCCCCAAAGAAAAGCCGTCCCGGAGCGTTTCTGGATGAACCAGAAGGCATCCGAATCGTCGTTATTTTAACATTCGGTGCCTATACGCGTCAATGTGATTACATAAATTCCCGTATAATAAGCACATTTTCATAGTAACATATTGCCAGCGCGGTTGAAACGCGCTACAATAACCCATGTGGTATTTGGTCCAGCCAGATTCAGCGCATCACAGGAGGAGGCAGGCGGATGGAATTCAGGCGGCTGAGCGCGCCCACACTCAAGGAGCTGTTCGTCAGGGAACTGGAATCCATGATCCTTTCGGGGAAGCTGCCTGTTGGCACGCAGCTGCCGCCGGAGCGGGAGCTTGCCACGCGCATGCAGGTCAGCCGCGCCGTGGTCAACTCCGGCATCGCGGATTTGGCCCGAAAGGGATACCTCGTCATCAAGCCGCGCGCGGGCACCTTCGTTGCCGACTACAGGCGGGACGGCACAATTGAAACCTTTCTTTCCATCGTTACCTACAACGGCGGCAGGCTCAGACGGGAGGAATTGCGCTCGATCCTCGAACTCCGCATCGCGCTCGACACCCTCGCGGTGGAGCTGTGCGCGGCCCGCATCACAGACGAGGAGATCGTAAGGCTTCGCGCGAGCGCGGAGGACATCCGCCAAGCGATGAACCCCGAGGAAGCGGTGGCGCACGCCTTCGCCTTCCAGCACCAGCTCGCCCTCTATTCGGGCAACGCGCTGCTGCCGGTCATTTTCAGCACGTTCAAGTCCATCACGCGCACGCTGTGGCTGCGCTTTTGCGCGCTCTACGGCATTCCCGCCCTCTATGATAACACAAACAGGCTCTGTGAAAAACTCGAGGCGCGCGATTTTCCCGGCGCAATCCAAAGCCTGACGGAATCGGTGCGCGAGAGCATCGACGGGGAGAGGCAGATTTATTATTAATTCAATGCTGCTCTGACGAAAACAGCGGAGGGGGCTATGCAGTACCGTCACAGTAAAGACGACAATTTCGACGATCTTGCCTGCGGGAAGGCGCTCATCGGCAGGGCGGGGTTTCCGAACTTCCCCGTGCGGCTCGCGCAGGAAATGTTCGGGCGGTGCCTAAACTACCTCGGGCGCGAGCGGGAGCTTTGCGTCTATGACCCTTGCTGCGGCGGCGGGTATCTGCTCGCCGTGCTCGGCTTCCTGAACCTAGACAAAGTCGCCGCTTTCGCCGCCTCGGATATCGACGCCGAAGCTGTCGCGCTTGCGCGGGACAACCTCTCCCTGCTCACCCGGGAGGGGTTAAAAAGAAGGCTCGCCCGGCTCGAGGAACTGTACGCGCTTCATGGCAAGGAATCGCACCGGGAGGCGGCTGCCGCCGCGAGAAGGCTTATGAACATGCTTCCCGACGCGGAACGGGAGGTCGAACGGCACGTGTTTCAGGCGGATATCCTCAGGGAGAGCGCGCTGGACGGGCAGGCGTTCAGGGCGGACGTCGTCGTCACAGACGTTCCCTACGGCGGCCTGACCTCGTGGCAGGGCGGTCGGGAAGGCGCGGGTGCGCTGCTCGACCGGCTGGTCCCTATATTGAAACAAGATTCCGTCGTCGCCGTGTGTGCGGACAAGGGGCAGAAATTCGCCTCCCCCCGTTTCCGGCGGCTGGAACATCAATCGGTCGGGAAACGGGCGTTTGCGATCTTCGCACTTAAGGAATAAACGGAAAAAAGGAGAATAGCATGCGTTCGATCGGCGTCACAAGTTACAACGGATACCCGCGCCCCATGAAGGAGCGCCTTCGCATGGTTGCGGAGGCGGGCTTCACCTCCGTCCTTCTCTGGTAGGGATTGGGCGAGGCGGACGACAGGATCGAGCGCGCCCGCCTTGCGCGTGAATACGGCCTCGCCATCGGCCCCGCGCACGCGGAGCTGGACGGGCTGAACCCCATCTGGCTCCCCGGGGACGCGTGCGAGGGTATCCTCGCGGAGCTTACAGCGGAAATCGAGGACTGCGCCCGCGCGGAAGCGGACCCCCTCGTGCTGCACCTGACCAATGGGGATTCTCCCCCGCCCGTGTCAGAAATCGGCCTCGCGCGCTTCGGGGAACTGATCGCCCTGGCGGAGTGTCTTCATGTGCGGCTCGCCTTCGAGAACGTGCGCAGGGCGGAGCACCTCATGGCCGTGCTCGACGCGTTCCCCTCCCCCGCGGCGGGGCTGTGCTGGGACTGCGGGCACGCGCCCCTGTGGACGCCGGATGTTGATTTCCTTAGCCTGTACGGAAACCGCCTGTTCGCCGTGCATCTGAACGATAACGACGGCACGGCCGACCAGCACCTGATCCCCTTCGACGGCGCGCTCGACTGGGACGACATCGCCGCGCGGCTCGTCCGCGCGGGCTACCGCGGCCCCGTAAGCGTGGAAGCGGAATATTCCGCAAGCGGGCGCTACGCGGATACCTCTGTGGAGGAATTCCTCGCGCGGACGTATAGAGCGGGGGTCAGGCTCGATGGGATGCTGGAAAAGTTAGGCAGCAGGAGCGGTTAGTGTAGAAACGGACGGCTCAGGGGTGACAGCGCCACCGCTCGTAAGAGAAAGCGACAACATTTACGTCATCCTCTTTTCGGCAAAACCGTTCCAGCTGAAAACCTTCCGTTTATTTCCCGGCCGCCTGCCGATACTACGGACGAGCGGAGGAAATGCGGCTATGAACAAAAACCGCTTCGAGGGCTGGTACTTCAAGCATCAAAAAGGAAAAGAAACGCTCGCTTTCATCCCCGGCAGGGCGGGGAGCGGCGCGTTTGTGCAAGTGATCGGCAGCCACGGCTCGCGCCAGTTCGACGTGGACGGTTGCGAAGCCAAGGACGGCGTCGTCCGCGCGGGAAGGTGCGTCTTCTGCGAAGAAGGCGCGTCGATCGACCTGCCCGGCGTGCGGGGGGAAATCGCCTATGGGGCCTGGACGCCGCTTCGCGCGGACATCATGGGCCCATTCCGCCATCTTCCCATGGAATGCCGCCACGAGGTGCTCAGTATGCGGCACACGCTCGCGGGCTTCGTCGTGGTCGACGGACGGGAAATCCCCTTAGACGGTGGCGTCGGCTACGCGGAGGCGGACAGCGGCACGTCGTTCCCCAAATGGTACCAATGGATCCAGTGCAACGACTTCGCCGGACCTTGCGCCGTCATGGCGTCCGTCGCGCGCATCCCCTTCCTCGGGCTCCATTTCACGGGCTGCATCTGCGCGGTTTTATATAAAGGGAAGGAATACCGCCTCGCTACCTATAACGGCGCGCGCGTACTCGAATCTTCTCCGATGCGCCTAAGCGTAACGGCGGGAGCCCTTCTGCTTGATATCGATATTTTGACAAGAGAGCCGGGGCACCCTCTGCGCGCCCCCGTGCGCGGGCGGATGAGCGGCGTCATCCGCGAGAGCAACGGCGCGGCCGCCCGCTTCCGGCTGTGGGAAAGGGGCGACCCCGTGTTCGACCTTGCGAGCGAGGGCGCGGGATACGAGTATGTGCGCTAGCGCCGCGCCTAGTTAGAATACGGTTTCATGGCCCAACATTCCTTTCTTTATTGTTTTGGCAGTTCCTTTTACTGCCTATATTGCTCTCCAATCAGCACGACGCAGCCGCCGCTGATATACAGGCGAAAAATCATGGGCCAATTCGTCATCGCGAGATATGCATCAAAGTCTTCCGCACTGATGCGCGCGGGGTAGATAAAGTGGCTTTCCCAGAGAATCCAGTATTGGCAATCCTCCGCCACGTCGTACGCGAGGCTCTCCCCCGTCGGCTCATAGAGCGGCGGCTCTTCTTCCCGTGGGGTTTCATCGGGGCCGACCTGCATCCACGCCTGCCTCTCCTCGTACGTATACCAGTGAATGTCCTCGAACGTCACTTCCCCGTCCGCGAGCGCAACGATATAGCCGTAGCGCATCTCGTCGCACACGGGTTCGGGATATTCCTCCGCGAATTCGAGTGCGGTGAGGCCCTTGGGCGCGTTTTCTTCGTGATACAGCGGCTCTTCATATGTCGGTTCCGGACTCGGCGTCGCGGACAGGGGCGGCGTGCGGGGTACCACCGGGGTCGATGCGGGCGGTTCGGTGATTTCGACGACCTCTTCGCCCGCGCAGCCCGCGAGCGCGAACAGCGCAGTAAGAAGAAGGCAGGTTAAAAAGACCCGGCGCACCATTGCATCGTTCCCCCTTCAGCTGATTCAGTTCACAGCAAACGGATTACAGGAACATTTTAACAGGAATACAGCCCGCATTCTGTAAACGGGCTGTAAATGTTTTTACCTTCATGAATGAAATACGAATGGCAATGCCCCGTTATCTTACTCCTTTACGCGCTTCATCGAAAGCGAAATGCGCTTTTTCTGCGCGTCCACGGAAAGCACTTCGACCTTGACCACGTCGCCCACGCGGACAACCTCCGAGGGGTGGCGGATAAATTTGTTGGCGACCTCGGAAATATGCACGAGACCGTCCTGATGCACGCCGATGTCCACGAAAACGCCGAAATCGATGACGTTGCGCACGGTGCCCGTCAGCACCATGCCCGGCTGGAGGTCCTTGATGTCCATGATATCCGTGCGAAGCACGGGCTTTGGTAGCTCGTCGCGCGGGTCTCGGCCGGGCTTGACGAGCTCCTTCACAAGGTCGCGCAGCGTGGGCACGCCGACGCCGCACGCCTCCGCCGCCTTCGCTTCACCGTACGCTTTCACGCGCTCGGGCATCTGCGCGAGCCTGCCCGCGGCGACGTCCTTCAGTTCAAATCCCAACAGCTTGAGAAGCTTTTCCGTAGCCTCGTAGCTTTCCGGGTGTACGCCCGTGTTGTCCAATACGGATTTGCTTTCCCGCACGCGGATGAAGCCCGCGCACTGCTCAAAGGCGTGCGGCCCGAGCTTGGGCACCTTCAAAAGCTGTTTCCTCGAGGTAAAAACGCCCTGTCCCTCCCGGAAGGAGACGATATTCTTCGCGGTCGCCTCGTTGAGGCCGGATACGCGCCGAAGAAGCGATGGGGACGCCGTATTGACATCCACGCCCACAGCGTTGACGCAGTCCTCGACCACGCCGGAGAGTGCCTCGTCGAGCCGCTTTTGCGGCATGTCGTGCTGATACTGCCCCACGCCGATGGCCTTGGGGTCGATTTTGACAAGCTCCGCGAGCGGGTCCTGCAGCCGCCTGGCGATGGAGACGGCGGAGCGCAAATTGACATCGAACTGGGGGAACTCTTCGGCCGCGAGCGGGGACGCGGAATACACCGACGCGCCCGCCTCGTTGACGATCATATAGCTCACGCCGGGCGCGCGCGCGATGAGTTCGCAGGTCATCTGCTCCGTTTCGCGCGAGGCCGTGCCGTTGCCTATTGCAATGTGCTCGACCCCATGCTTTTTAACGAGCCTATACAGCGCGTCAACTGCCTCGAGCTTCTGTTTTTCACCGAAAGTCGGGTAGACCACAGCCGTATCGAGCACTTTTCCCGTAGCGTCCACGACGGCGACCTTACAGCCGTTGCGGTAGCCCGGATCGAGCCCCATGGTCACGTGCCCCTTGACGGGCGGCTGCATCAGAAGGGGTTTGAGATTCAACGCGAAATTATGGATGGCGCCCTCGGAGGCCGCCTCCGTGAGCTGGGCGAATATTTCCCGCTCGAGCGAGGGGAACAGCAGCCTGTCGTACCCATCCTCCGCCGCGCGGCGCACGAACTCCGCCGCGGGGGAGCCCGGCTTCACGAGCGCGCGGAACACGGTCTCCAGCGCCGCGCCGCGCTCGATTTCGACCGCGGCCTTGAGGAAGCCCTCCTTCTCGCCACGGTTGATCGCGAGGACCTGATGCC
>DATMYG010000071.1:0-15406 GCA_035561055.1 Clostridia bacterium
TCATTGCGCGCGACGAGTACGGTGCGGACAGGCTCGCGTATCCGTTCTTTGACGGACTTGAGTACACCGAATACAAATCCGTCGTGCTTCGCGCGGGCGCGCAGGACCAGAACCGCAGCAAGATACGCGACGAACTGGCCGCCGCTATACTCGAAGGCACGGACGTGAACTTCCTTTATCAGCAATACGAGCCCTATGTGCTCTATCTCAACGGGGAATACTGGGGCGTTTATTTCATGAGGGAAAAGCGCAACCGCTTCTTTGTCGCCCAGCACGAGGGCACGGACAACAACTTCGATATGCTCATCGGAAAGGCCAGCACAAGGGTCAGCTACGGAACGGGCGAGGAATGGCAGGAGCTGATGAGCTATGTGGGCTCGCACGACCTGTCGGATAGCTCCGCATACGCCTATGTCTGCGAACGAGTGGACGTTCAAAGTTTTATGGACTACATGATATGCGAACTGTACACCGGGAACAGCGATTATGCAAACATCCAATACTATAAGCTGCCGGACGGCAAGTGGAAATGGATCTATTATGATTTCTGTTGGGGCTTCTCCAACTATGAGCACAAAACCGTGACGCTCAGGCGCGGAAACCAGCCTGCCGCGAGCGGCCTGTTCAACGCGCTTCTAAAAAACAGCGAATGGAAGGACGCCTTTTGCCGCCGTTTCGCGCAGCTTCTCGACACGGCTTTCTCCGCCGAGAACGTGAACCGCTGCATCGACGAGCTTTACGCCTTCGTGGAACCCGAGATGGAGCGCGAGCGCGAGAAATTCAACGGAGCAACCTTCATGGGCGTTACGCAGCCAGACGAGAATCTGGGCAGCTATAAGAGCTTTATATCTCAAATCGATTATTTGAGAACATTCGCCGAGAAACGCCCCGGGGTCATACTCGACCAGCTAAAAAGCGAATTGGGCCTGTCCGACTCGTACATGCAGGAGGTGTTCGGATGAGCGCCAAGGGCGACCCCGGCTACCGGCACGAGCTGAAATATTACATCAACCAGGGCGATTACACCTTGCTTCGCCGCAAGCTCTCGCTTACAATGGAGCAGGATCGTTTCGCCGCGAAAAACGGTGGGGAATACTTCATCCGCAGCCTCTATTTTGACGACGCGGACGACAGCGCCTTTCGCGAAAAGATCAGCGGCGTGGACGACCGGGACAAGTTCCGCGTCCGCATCTACAACATGAAGGACGACGCGATCAAGCTCGAGTGCAAGCACAAGGAATCGAGCTATATCTGCAAGCAGTCCGTTTCCCTCAGCCGTGCGGAATACGAAACGCTGCGCCGCGGGAACTACACGTTTCTGCTCGGCCGCCCGGAGCCTTTCGCAAGGCGCATGTTCGCCGAGTTTTCGCTGCGCCCCCTGAGGCCAGTGGTGCTCGTGGACTACATGCGCGAGGCGTATGTGTTCCCCGTGGAGGACGTGCGCGTCACCTTCGACAAGAACGTGCGCACGGGCTACCGCTCGACTGCGCTGTTCGACCCCAATGTGCCGACCTATCCCGTCGTCGCGGACTACGACATGGTGCTTGAAATCAAGTTCAACCGGTATCTGCCCACATACATCCGCGCCCTATTGCAAACCGACGCGCACGCACGCAGCGCCGTGAGCAAATATGCCCTGTGCCGGAAGTTCGAGCTGTGAAATAAGGAGGAGCCGTTTCTTATGGATTTTACGTTCAGCGATATCTTTACAACCACGCTGAGTCCCCTTCAGGTGATCGCCACGCTCGTGATCGCCCTCGTCATCGGCCTGTTCGTGTTCTTCATCTATAAAAAGACCTTCGGCGGCGTGATGTACTCGAGGAATTTCAACGTGAGCCTTATCATGCTCACGATGGTGTCGAGCCTGATGCTCATGCTCATCAACAACTCCCTCGCGCTCTCGCTGGGCATGGTGGGCGCGCTGTCCATCATCCGCTTCCGTACGGCGGTCAAGGACCCCATCGACACGGTGTTCATGTTCTGGGCCGTGGGCGAGGGCATCGCGGTGGGTACGAAGTTCTTCGACATCGCGGTCATCGCGGCCGTGGTCATCGGCGTAGTCATGATCCTGCTCTCGACTTTCCGCGGGAAGGGCACGCAGCCGTATCTTCTGATCATCCACTACGACGAGGCGGCTTCCGGCCAGATCAAGCAACTCGTCAAACAGCTTCCCGGCGGCAGGCTCAAGAGCAAGACCGTGCAGCGCGACGGCATCGAACTTACGATGGAGGTGCGCCTTCGTGAGAACGAAACCTCCTTCGTGGAGAAGTTCCTGCGCGTGGAGGGCGTCTTTGACGCGGCGCTCATCTCACACCAGGGGGACATCGTTTCCTAAGGGATCAAGCGTTTTAGGCAAAGCGTGCAGTCTCGAAAAAGGGACGCAGTCGCTTTTTTGAATCATAATACTTTTCCGGCGCTGTCGCGGCCGGTTCATGTTCGGGACTTGTCAAGGGGGAATACACCCTTGGCTTTGTTTGACGCGGTAAACCGCAGCAATCTACGACGGATGAGGGGAATATGCGCTTAATCAGGAAATTCATCTCTTACTACAAGCCGCACAGGAAACTTTTCACCATCGACATGACCTGCTCCTTCCTCGTGGCGGTATGCGACCTGTTCTACCCGATGATCGCCAAGAGCATCATCAACACCTACGTCCCCAACCGCGAGCTGAGGGCCATGCTCGTCTGGGCGGCGATCCTGCTTGGCATCTACCTCGTAAAGGCTGGGCTCAACTACATCATCCAGTACTGGGGGCACCTCGTGGGCGTGCGCATGCAGGGCGATATGCGCCACGACATGTTCCAGCACCTGCAGAGGCTGCCCTTCTCCTTCTTCGATGAAAACAAGACCGGCTCCATCATGAGCCGCATCATCAGCGATTTGCAGGACGTCAGCGAGCTTGCGCACCACGGGCCGGAGGATGTGTTCATTTCGGGCATCATGCTCGTCGGCTCCTTTATTATGCTGGCGAGCATCAACATTACCCTTTCGCTGATCGTGTTCGCGGTGCTGCCATTCATGGTGCTCTTCGCATGGAAGATTCGCAGCGAAATGAACACGGCCTTCCGCAAGACCCGCGAGGAGGTCGCCGAAGTCAACGCCAACATCGAAACGGCCATCGCGGGCATCCGCGTTTCGCGCTCCTATACCGCGGCCCCGCATGAAAACGAAAAGTTCGACGCCGCCAACGAGCGCTACAAACAGGCGCGCGGCCGCGCCTACCGCGCCATGGGCACCTTCGGCTCCGGCATGGCGTTCTTCAACGATTTTCTTTACCTCATCGTGCTCGCGGCGGGCGGATTGTTCTTCTACTACGGTAAAATCGACGCGGGCGACTTCGCGGCGTTCCTCCTGTACATCACGATGTTCCTCAAGCCCATCAACCGCATCGTCTCGCTCTTCGAGCAATTGCAGGAGGGCATGACGGGCTTCCGCCGCTTCCATGAAATCATGGACGAGCATGACGAGGAGGATGTGGGCGCAGTCGAGGCGACTTCTCTCGAGGGTACCATCGACTTCGAGGACGTGAGCTTCCGCTACCTCAATTCCGACGCGGCCGACCAGGACGCCAAGGTCATATCCCACCTCACCATGCACATCGAGCGCGGGCACACCGTGGCGCTCGTGGGCCCCTCGGGCGGCGGCAAGACCACGCTGTGCAACCTGATCCCGCGCTTCTATGAAATCGACAGCGGCCGCATCACGATAGACGGCATCGACATACGCGACCTCACGCGCTATTCGCTCAGGAAGAACATCGGCATCGTGCAGCAGGACGTGTTCCTCTTCAACGGCTCCATCCGCGAGAACATCGCCTACGGCAACCTCGACGCGAGCGAAAGCGAGATCATCGACGCCGCGAAGAAGGCCAACATCCACGATTACGTCATGACCCTCGACGAGGGGTACGACACCAACGTGGGCGAGCGCGGCATCAAGCTTTCCGGCGGACAGAAGCAGAGGATTTCCATCGCGCGCGTGTTCCTCAAAAACCCCTCGATCCTCGTCCTGGACGAGGCGACGAGCGCACTGGACAACGCAACGGAAATGCTCATCCAGCAGTCCCTCGCGGCGCTCGCCAAGGGGCGCACCTGCCTCGTGGTCGCGCACAGGCTCTCCACCATCAAGAACGCGGACGAGATCATCGTGCTGACGAGGGACGGCATCGCCGAGCGCGGCACGCACGACGAACTCATGGGAAGCAGCGGCATTTACGCGGGACTCTATCAGTATCAGTTCCGCGAGTGAAGGAATACTATGGAGGACGGCAGATCCCGGCCCCGACCGGCATTCGCCGGGGAGGCGCGGGTTATGCGGGACAGGTTTATGCTTGAAAAACTCGTGATCCGGGAAGAAACCCCGGCCGATTATTACGACGCGGAACTCGTCGCAAAGCGCGCGTTCTGGAACCTGCACGTGCCCGGCTGCAACGAGCATTACCTCGTGCATTTGCTGCGGGACGACCCAGCCTACATCCCCGCGCTCTCGCGCGTTGCGGAAGTGGACGGGGAGCTCGTCGCCGCGATTTACTATGCGGCGGCGCGTGTGGAGGATGGGGAGCAGGTCACGCCCGTGTTGACATTCGGTCCGCTGTGCGTCGACCCCGCGTACCAGAGGAAGGGAATCGGCGGAGCGCTGCTCGCGCATACGATATCCCTCGCGCGGCAGGCGGGCCACAAGGCCATCGTCATCTACGGCGAGCCGGAATATTACCCGCGTTTCGGTTTCCGCCCGTGCGAGGCTTTCGGCATTACGACCCCGCAGGGCAGGAATTTCCCCGCGTTCATGGGCGTCGAGCTCCGGCCGGGCGGCCTCGAGGGCGTGCGCGGAAAGTTCCACGAGGCGGAGGTCTATTCGAACTTGCCCGCGGAAGAAACGGACGAGTACGACGCAAAATTTCCCCACATGCCCAAGCTGAAGCTGCCGGGGCAATGGAACAATTGAGAATTGTCAACTTTCTATGACCCCTTGCCCCGCCCCGCTTTCGCTCTTGCATCCCGCATGGAAGTGGTGTAAACTAAAAGTATCGATAGTAAAAATGTCGATAATGTATAGACTCACCCGTGCGCTTCACTTTATACAGTCCGCGTGCTATAATGAGTGCGCTTACTGAAATACACAAGATTCAATCATAACGGAGGGAGAAACATGGAAAACATCAGGGTAGCAATGTGGGGCTTCGGGGCCATGGGCGGCGGCATCGCGGAGGTTCTCTGCCGCAAAAAGGGCGTCGTCATCACGGGCGTGTGCCGCCAGAATCCCAAGTACGAGGGCAAGAGCATGTACGAGGTGCTGGGCATTGAGCGCGGGGACCGCCCCGAGGCGCTCATTCACACCGACATCGAGAAGGTCGTCTACAAGGGCGCGGCCGACATCTGCGTGATCGCCACGGATTCCTTTACACGCGACGTGTTCCCCAAGATCAAGTACGTCGTCGAGCAGGGCATCAACGTCGTCTCCATCGCGGAAGAAATGAGCTACCCCAAGGCGCAGGAGCCCGAGCTCGCCGCCGAAATGGACAGGCTCGCCAAGGAAAACGGCGTCACGATCCTCGGCACCGGCATCAACCCCGGCCTGATGATGGACCTGCTCGCGATCTGCTTCTCCGGCTGCATGACGGATGTCGAAACCATCCAGTGCAAGCGCGTCAACTCCCTCTCTCCCTTCGGTCCCCTCGTCATGAAAGAGCAGGGCATCGGCATTACCGTCAAGGAATTCGAGGAAGGCTGCAAGAACGGCCACCTCTCCGGCCATGTGGGCTTCGCGGAATCCGCCGGCATGATCGCCGAGGCCATGGGCTGGAAGATCGACAAGTTCGAGCAGCAGATGAAGCCCATCGTCACAACCGTTGACCGCAAATCCCCCTACGGCTTTGCCAAGGCGGGCGACGTGGCGGGCGTCAACATGACCGCCCAGGCGTGCGTGGACGGCGTGCAGCGCATCGACCTCATCCATCCCCAGCAGATTGAACCCGAGATGGAAGGCACCAAGACCGGCGACTACATCGTCATCAAGGGCACCCCGAACATCAACATGGCCAACACCCCCGAGGTGGACGGCGGCATCGGCACCATCGCGATGTGCGTGAACATGATCCCGCACGTCATCAACGCCAAGCCCGGCCTTAAGACCATGCTGGACCTGCCCGTCCCCCACGCCATCATGGGCGACATGCGGGACATGATCGAGAAGTAAACAAAACATACGGGCGCGCCCGGCGCCCCCGCATACGGCGTTCAAGACGAATACGCGCTTTATGCGGGGGCGGCCGATGGCCGTCCGTATTTTATCAAAAAGCGGCTGTACCGCCTTGCCAATTCAATAGTAACGGAGGGAAGAAAATGGCTATCAAAGGCGACTGGGTGCTTACGCACACCGTCGTGCTCACGCCGGAGCAGCGCGCTCCGCAGGTTCCGGAGGATACCCGCAGGGTACCCCTCGAGATGTGGACCAAAGGCTACCTCACTAAGGACGCCAAAGTAGGCGACGAGGTCGAAATTACGACCCGCACCAAGCGCGTCGTGCGCGGCACGCTCGTGGAAGTCAACCCGCAGTACAGGCACGGCTACGGCGATTTCGTGCCGGAACTTTTGAAGATCGGCGACAGCGTGCGCGATCTAGTCTTCGGAGGTGACAGGTAATGCGGGACAACAGCTACGAGGCGGTCATCGCCCGCAAGGGCGAAATCATGAAAACGGCCGTGGGCATGGACTATTCTAAATTCGAGTCCGGCTCGATCGCCTTCGATTACGAGGGCATGATGAAGTCCACGGGGCTTACCATCGACGAGCTCGTGCGCATCCAGAGCGGCTACTCGATCGGCAACACGCCCATCATTGAGTTAAAGAACATCACCGCGCTCGCCAGGAAGCTCGCGCCCGCGGGTAAGGGCGCGCGCATCTTTATCAAGGACGAAGCGTCGAACCCCTCCGGCAGCTTCAAGGCCCGCCGCGCCGCGACGAGCATTTACACCGCCAAGAAGATGGGCTACAAGGGCGCCATCGCGGCAACCTCCGGCAACTACGGCGCCGCCGTGGCCAGCGTGTGCGCGATGAGCGGTCTAAGGTGCATCGTCGTGCAGGAGTGCTACGATTCGCGCGGCGTCGGCCAGCCCGAGATCATCGAAAAAGCCAGGAAGTGCGAGGCCTTCAGCGCGGAGGTCGTGCAGCTTTCCGTCGGCCCCGAGCTCTTCTACATGTTCCTGAGAATGCTCGAGGACACGGGCTATTTCAACGCCTCTCTCTACACGGCCTACGGTATCCTCGGCGTAGAGACGCTGGGCTACGAAATCGCCCAGCAGTTCCGCGCGAAATACAAGCGCGACCCGGACGCGGTCGTCTGCACCAACGCGGGCGGCGGCAACCTCACGGGCACCGCGCGCGGCCTAAAAAAGGCCGAGTGTAAGGCGAAGGTCATCAGCGCGAGCGTGAACCTCGCGGGCCTGCACATGGCAAGCGACCAGCAGTTCAACAGGAAGTCCTTCACGACCGGCCACACGGGCTTCGGCATGCCCTTCTCCACCTGGCCGGACAGGAGCGACGTGCCAAGGAGCGCGGCGCGCCCGCTGCGCTATATGGACCGCTACGTCACGGTCAACCAGGGCGAAGTATTCTACACCACCGAGATGCTCGCCTCCCTCGAAGGGCTCGAGCGCGGACCCGCGGGCGACGTTTCCCTCGCGGCGGCGTTCTCCATCGCGCAGGAAATGGACCAGGACCAGTGCATCGTCGTGCAGGAGACCGAATATACGGGCGCGGGCAAGCACATCAACCCGCAGCTCGACTTCGCGAGGAAGAACGGCATCGACATCCGCTTCGGCAACCCCGAGGAAGAGGTGCCCGGCAAGAACATCATCCTGCCCGAACACCCCGGCCTGATCAAGGCGCGGGACGTCGACCTCGACCATATGCGCCGTTCCCTCATCCGCAACGCCATCGCGCATTTCAAGGTTACGCCCAACGACGCGGACGTCGCCTTCCTCGCCGAGGAAACGATGACGGACGAGGCGTTCGTGCGCGCGGCCATACAAGCCAACCAATAAAGGAGACGACCATGAAACGAGCGGACGATTATCAAAAAAGGCGCGCCCACCTCGCGGACCTGAGCGACAAGGAGCTCGAGGAACGCTTCTGGGCGCTCGCGGGTGAGATCACGGCCCCCATGCTCAAAATGGGGTACGAGTACACCTCCCCCGCCATAGAGCGGAGCGTGCTGTTGCGCATGGGCTTTTCCTCCATCGAGGCAAAGCAGATCGTGGACGGCTGCATCGAGAGGAACCTGCTTGCCCACGGCGCGGGCAACGTGGTGCTCAGGCTCTCGCGCGCCAGAAAAATGGAACTCAGGGACGCGGGCCTCGCGCTGTGCGCGGGTAGGCTTTGGGACGAAGCCTGCGCGGCCTTTTGACGGAGGTATTGCATGAGCGAATATAAGCTTGATCCCAACAAGAACATCGACGTTGCGGAGATTTTAAAGGATCTCGCGCATTACCACCCCCGCAGGCGCGGCTGGACGTGGCGCGAGCCCGCCCCCGGTGTACATATGGGGCCCTTCCAGTACCAGGACTGCAGCAAGCCCTTGAAGGACGGCGTGCCCCTGCCGCCCGCGCACTATTTCGGCGATGTGGACCCCCAGCCCTCGCCCGTCATCACGACGGAGATCGCTTCCGGCAGGTTTGAGGACGACATCCGCCGCATGCGCATGGCCGCGCACCACGGCGCAGACCATATCATGGTCATCCGCACCGCCGGGCAGAGCCATTTCGACGGCCTCATCGAAGGCACCCCCCAGGGCATGGGCGGCGTGCCCGTCACGAGGAAGCAGGTCAGGGCGCAAAGGAAAGCGCTCGACATGATCGAGGACGAGGTCGGCCGCCCCATCAACTACCACAGTTACGTTTCGGGCGTCGCGGGGCCGGATATCGCCGTGATGTTCGCGGAGGAGGGCGTCAACGGCGTCCATCAGGACCCGCAGTACAACGTCATCTACCGCAACATCAATATGGTGCGCTCCTTCGTGGACGCATGCGAATCGAAATCCCTCATCGCATGGGCGAAGCAAGCGCAGATCGACGGCGCGCACAACGCCAACGCCACCGCGCGCGACGCGTGGAAGGTCATGCCGGAACTCATGGTGCAGCACGCCATCAACGCCATGTTCTCCGCAAAGGTCGGCGTGCCCAAGAAGAACATCTGCCTTTCGACCGTGCCGCCTTCGGCTACGCCGGGCCCGTGCATCCACATGGATCTGCCCTATGCGGTGGCCCTTCGGGATCTTTTCCACGAGTACCGCATGCGCGCGCAGATGAACACGAAATACATCGAGTCCTCTACGCGCGAGGCGACCGTGACGCACGTCTTAAACATGGTGATCAGTAAGCTCACCAGCGCGGACATCCAGTCCACGATTACGCCGGACGAGGGGCGCAACGTCCCCTGGCACATCTACAACATCGAGGCGTGCGACACCGCCAAGCAGGCGCTCGTGGGCATGGACGGCCTCATGAATATGGTGGAGCTCAAGAAGGACGGCTACCTGCGCGACAAGGCGCGGGAATTGAAGGAGCGCGCGGTGCTCTTTATGGAGGAGATCGTGGAGCTCGGCGGCTACTTCGCCGCGGTCGAGGCCGGCATGTTCGTAGACTCGGGCATGTACCCTGAAAGGAACGGCGACGGCATCGCGAGGAAGATCGGCGCAGGCATCGGCGTGGGCACCATCGTCCGCCGCGAGGCCGACTACTGCGCGCCCGTCACCGCGCATTACGGCTACAACAACATCGCCCAGTACGGCGCTTCGAACCCCTCCGACCTCATCGGCGGCTGCACGCTCGAGAAGCCCGAGAAGATCGTCTTCATCGACGAGCTCGACCCGGAGGACAACTGCAACGTGCGCATGGCCGAGGTGAAGGAGTTCGCCCAGCCTGGCGCGAAGCTCATCCGCCCCGAAATGGAGTGGCTTGCGGACGGCACCGTGATGCTTACGCTGTTCTTCCCCGCGGAGAAGGGCATCGCCGAGGCCGCCGCCATCGAGTGCGGCAGGCGCATGGGTCTCACGGACGTGGAGGTCATCTCCCGCGAGATCGCGCACCGCGCCGAGGGCACGCGCATCGAACTGAAGGGCAAGGTTCCCTTCTCCATCGAAATCGACAAGCTCGTCATCCCCAAGGAGCCCGACGTACTAAGCGATGAAGAGATCCGCAAGGATATCGAGCGCCGCCCGATGAAGATCGTATGCGGCACCGTGGGCGAGGACGAGCACAGCGTGGGCCTGCGCGAGATCATCGACATCAAGCACGGCGGCATCGAAAAGTACGGCATCGAGGTGCATTACCTCGGCACGTCCGTGCCGCCCGAGAAGCTCGTCAACGCCGCCATCGAATTGAACGCGGACGCGATGCTGGCCTCCACCATCATCAGCCACGACGACATCCACTACAAGAACATCAGTAAGATCAACCGCATCGCCACCGAAATGGGCGTGCGCGACAAGCTCATTTTCGTCGCGGGCGGCACGCAGGTAGCCAGCGCCCAGGCGCGCGCCAACGGCGCGGATGAGGGCTTCGGCCGCGGCAGCCATGGCAACCATGTGGCGACCTTCCTCGTAAAGCGCCGCAGGGAGATGGAAGCCCGGGGTAAATAACGGATTCCATTCCCCGTTCCCGCCTTAACGAAGACAGGAGAAACGACGGATCATGCACATCGACATACTGGTAGCGGAAATCGGCTCGACCACGACCCTCGTGAACGCCTTCAACGGCGTTCACGAGGGCGCGCCGCGCTTTTTGGGGCAGGGCTGCGCGCCCACCTCCGTGCTCGCGGGGGACGTGCGCATAGGGCTTCAGGGCGCGGCGGACGACCTGAAAAAGAAAATGGGGTGGAATGAGCTGACCTACGGCGAAATGCTCGCCACCAGCTCCGCGGCGGGCGGCCTTCGCATGTGCGTGCACGGCCTCGTGTACGACATGACCGTGCGCGCCGCCCAAGCGGCCGCGCTCGGCGCGGGCGCCATCATCAAGCTCGCCACGGCGGGCAAACTCACGGATTACGACCTCGCGGACGCCGTCGCGGTACAGCCCAACCTCATCCTCCTCGCGGGCGGCACGGATTACGGGGAGCGCGAAACCGCCCTCTTCAACGCCAAGCGCCTCGCCGAAAGCGGCCTGCGCGCGCCCGTCATTTACGCGGGCAACGTGCAGAACCAACGCGCCGTGCAGGATATCTTTAAGAGGGCGGACGTTCCGTGCTACCTGACGGAAAACGTGTACCCCAAGCTCGACAAACTGAATATCGAGCCCGCGCGAAAGATCATCCACGCGGTGTTCGAGGAACACATCGTCAAGGCGCCCGGCATGGAGCATATCCGCGACATGGTCACGGGCAGCATCATCCCCACGCCCGGCGCGGTCATGGAGGCGGCGCAGCTTCTTTATGACGACATAGGCGACCTCGTTGCCATCGACATCGGCGGCGCGACGACGGACGTGCACAGCGTGACCGGCGGCTCCGACGAGATCGCCATCCTTCTGACCTCGCCCGAGCCCTTCGCCAAGCGCACCGTCGAGGGCGACCTCGGCCTCTACGTAAACGCGAAAAACGTGGTCGACATGATAGGCGAGGACGCGCTCAAAAACGAGCTTAAACTCGACGTAAAGGCCGTCATGACCGATTATAGGCCCATCCCGGAAACGGAGGCGCAGTTCATGCTGACCGAGCGCCTTTGCCGCGAGGCGGGCATACGCGCCGTGGAGCGCCACGCCGGGGAACTGCGCTACATCTATACGCCCTCGGGCAGGAAAACCGTCGCCGAGGGCAAGGATTTGACGGCCGTGCGTACAATCGTCGGCACGGGCGGCGCGCTGACCAGGCTTCCCCACAGGGAACAGCTCCTTCGCGCCATCGCGGACTGCAACGCCGCGGGCATGATGCTTTACCCCAAGCCCGGCGAAATGCGGCTTCTCTTTGACGACGATTACATCATGGCCTCGCTCGGCGTTCTTTCCAAGCACTACCCCGAGGCGGCGCTCAGCCTGCTCAGGCAGAGCCTCGCGATTGAACGCAACATGTAGGGGCGGATATCATCCGCCCGCTTAAAACAACCGCCGGAGGAAGAATGTACCCGAGAATCGTCACGGATCTCCAGAAGCTCAAGCACAACATCGACCGCACCGTAGCCCTCTGCCACGGCGCGGGCTGCGCGGCCGCGCTCGTGACCAAGTGCGTGTGCGCGGACGCGCGCGTCGCCGCCGTCCTCGAAAAAAGCGGGGCGGATTATATTGCCGACTCGCGCGTACAGAACCTTGCCTCGCTGAAAACCGAAAAGCCGCGCTATCTTCTGCGCGCGGCACAGCCCTGCGAAACCCGGGATGTAATCGCCCACAGCGAGGTCAGCCAGGAAAGCGAAATATCCACCGTACGCCTGCTCGGCGCCGAGGCAAAGCGGCAGATGCGGCGGCACAGGATCGTCGTCATGATCGACATGGGCGATCTGCGCGAGGGCGTGTTCTATAAGAATCGGGAGGAACTCCTCGCGCTCGCCAAAGCCGTGGCGGACGAGGATATGCTCGAACTTTACGGCGTAGGCGTGAACCTCACGTGCTTCGGCGGCATCCTGCCGGATGAAATGAACCTCGGCGGCCTCGCTCAAATCGCCGCGTGGCTCAGGGCCGAGACCGGGCTGCCCATCCCGCTCGTATCGGGCGGCAACTCGAGCACGCTGCCTATGCTGCTGTCGGGAACGCCGCCCGCGGGCATCAACCATTTGCGCATCGGGGAAGGCTATCTCTTAGGCAACGAAACGGCCTCCGGCACGCTGATGCCGGGCTTTTATCCCGATTGCTTTACCCTCGAGGCGCAGCTTATCGAAGTGAAACGGAAGCCCAGCAAGCCCATCGGCACGAGCGGGCCGAACGCATTCGGCGAGTATGTGAGCTTCGAGGATAAGGGCGAGATGCTGCGCGGGATCTGCGCCGTCGGCAGGCAGGACGTCGCGCCCGACGGGTTAGCCCCTCTCGACCCGAACGTTGCGATCCTCGGCGCGAGCTCGGACCACCTGCTGCTCGATCTTACCGGAGCGGGCGGACGGTATATGGCCGGGGATATCCTCGGCTTCACGCCGGATTACGGCGCGTTGCTGCGCGCGTTCACGGGCGCGTACGTCGAAAAGACGTATACGGGTGCAAACAATTGACTTACCGTCAATCACAATCATAAAAGGAGAAGAACTATGCCAGTCAATCTCAAAGGACGTTCCCTTCTGACCCTTAAGGACTTCGCCCCCGCGGAGATCCGGTATCTGCTCGACCTCTCGCACGACCTCAAGGCCAAAAAGCGCGCGGGCGTCAAGGGCGATCTGCTCGCGGGCCGCAACATTGTGCTGCTGTTCGAAAAGACCTCCACGCGCACGCGCTGCGCCTTCGAGGTCGCGGCGTTCGACGAGGGCGCGTGCTGCACCTTCCTCTCCAATTCCCAGATGGGCAAAAAGGAGAGCCTCGAGGATACCGCCAAGGTGCTTGGCCGCTACTACGACGGCATCGAATACCGCGGCTACAAGCAGGGCGACGTCGAAATGCTCGCCAAACACTCGGGCGTGCCCGTGTGGAACGGCCTGACCGACGTCGACCACCCGACGCAGATCCTCGCGGACTTCATGACCATCGAGGAGCACGTCGCAAAACCCCTTTCGAAGGTCAAGCTGTGCTTTGTCGGCGACGCGCGCAACAACATGGGCAACGCCCTGATGATCGGCTGCGCCAAGATGGGCATGCATTTCGTGGGCGTCGCGCCCAAGGCGCTGTTCCCGGAAGAGAAGCTCGTCGCCGAAATGCGCGAGGTCGCCAAGGATACGGGCGCGGTCATCGAATTCTCCGAGGACATCGCGGCGGTCAAGGGCGCGGACGCAATCTACACCGACGTGTGGGTTTCTATGGGCGAGGAGGCGCAGTTCGAGGAGCGCATCCGCCTGCTCAAGCCCTACCGCGTCGATAAGGCCATGATGGAGAAGACCGGCAACCCGGATTGCATCTTCCTGCACTGTCTGCCGAGCTTCCACGACCTTGAGACCAGCGTGGGCCGTGAAATCTTCGAGAAGTATGGCCTCAAGGAGATGGAGGCTTCCGACGAGGTGTTCCGCTCGGCCGCATCCAAGGTGTTCGACGAGGCGGAAAACCGCATGCACACCATTAAGGCCGTCATGGTCGCCACCATCGGCAGGCAATAAAAACCCAGACAATGCAAAAGGGCGGGATCCCCGCCCTTTTGTAATCTTTATGATTCCGTATAATTATTTCTCGAAATAAGCGATCATAATCGTGCCCGCCCCGGCGTGCGTGCCCACGACGCTGCCTATGGCGCTCACCGGCCCCGTAAGGCCGAGGGTCTTCATGAAGAGGGCGAGCCTTTCCTCGCCGCCCGCGCTGCACGCGAAGGCGACCGGCAACTTCGTGTCGACGGGGTACCTTTCAAAGACGAGCGCGCGCATCTTCTCGAACGCGTCGCGGTCGCCGCGCGCCTTGAGCACAGGCTTCACCTCTCCGTCGTCGATCGTGAGCACGGGCTTGATGTTGAGCATGCCGCCGACGTAGCCCGAAACCTTGCCGAGCCTGCCGCCCTTGACGAGATTGTGCAGCGTATCCACCACGCCCATCAGCCGGGAGCGCGCGGCAAGCGACTCCATCGCAAGCGCGATATCCGCGGCGTGCACACCTTCGCGGTTCATCCACGCGGCGCGGCGCACAAGCATGCCCATCGCCGCGGAAACGGTACCGGTATCCACGAGGTAAATATCCTCCCGCCCGGTCGCCTCTTGGGCGATGACGGCGGACTGGTAGGTGCCGCTGAGCTTTTTGGAAAGCGTGAGCACGACGATCTCCTCATTCGGATGCGCGTTGAACGCGCCGATAAAATCGTCCGGGTTGAGCAGCGAGGTGGTCGGCAGCTCCGGCGCGGCGGCGAGCTTTTTATAAAACTCCTCGTTGGTGAGCGTGCGCTTGTCGAGGTACGATTCCTCGCCGAAATTCACGCTCAGGCTGAGCATTTCAACGTCCAGCTCGTTCGCCTGCCCGAGCGTCAGGTCGCAGGTGCTGTCCGCGATGATTAGGGCCATATAATGTCACTCCTATCCTTCTTGAATCAGATTCTGAAAAAACGCGTCGAGCGTATTTACGCTCGCCGTAAGCGCCGCGAGGGAAGCGTCGTCCAGCGCGGCCATGATCCCGCCGATCATGCGCCGGTGGAACTCCTCGTGCACCGCCAGCGCGGCAAGGCCGCTCCCGGTCGGGTAAATGGTCACGATACGGCGGTCGTTTTCATCCCCGCCGCGGGCAAGGTATCCCTTGCGCACGAGCACGTTGACCGCCGTGGTCAGCGCGCCGACCGAAATGCCCATGCGCGCGGCGATCTGGCTCATGGTG
>DATMYG010000072.1:0-3595 GCA_035561055.1 Clostridia bacterium
CATTACGACCGTGGCGTTGCAGCCGGTGATTGCCTTTTTGTCGGCAACGATGGTGAACTCGACGGGCACGCCTTTTTCCACGATGATGTACGGGTAATGCGACGCGCTCAGTTCGGTTGTAACCGTTTGCACGCCTTCCCCGACCGTCGCCGCGACATAGCCCTTTTTGAGCGCTTTCTGGATAGCGTCCGCGGTTTCGTCCCCGGCGGACATACTCTGCGTCGGCGTGGGGGCGGCGGCCCCTTCATTCGTCCCGGGAGAAACCGCCGGCCCGAACAGCGCGCCCGCGTTGCAGGCCATGATCACGGCGAAAAAGAGGATCAGCACCGCGCCCACGCGCTGGATGACGCGGGTGAACCTGCCCTTGAGAAAGGAGAACGCCACGCCCGCGCCGAGCATGAGCGGCACGGTGCCCAGCGAGAAGAGCAACATCGAGAGCGCGCCCGTGAGCGCGGAGCCGGTCGCCAGCGCGTAAAGCTGCATCGCCTGCATCGGCCCGCAGGGCATGAGCCCGTTGAGCAGACCGACGACGAACGGGCCTTTTCCCGCCTTTGCGCGGTCCGTTTTCCTAAAAAGGAACGCGGGCAGGCGCGGCGTGAGCCACCACGGCAGCCAGCCCAGCATGGAAAGGCCCATAAGCAGCATGAACAGCGCCGCGAGCGCGAGTATGGCGGCCTTCGCGGTTCCGCTCAGGAACAGCACAGAACCAAGGCCTCCCACGAGCGCGCCGATCGCCGTATAGGACAGCACGCGGCCGAGATTGTAGAGAAGAGGCCGGGCGAAACCGCCCGCCCGGCTTTGCGCCGCGCCGACGCTTTGTGTCAGGTTGATGCCCCCGCACATGGCGACGCAATGCACGCTTGTTAAAAGCCCCGCGACGAACAGCGCGGAAAGCGACACCGCGCTGTCTATTTTGGGGATGAAGCCGATGAAATCGAAGCCGACGGTGTAGCGAAGCAGGAAGTACAGCGCGACCACGATCAGAACCACCGGCGCGACCTTCGCGAGCGGCTGGCGCTCGCGTCCGGCGGCGAGCACCTTATAGCCCTCCCGCTCGATGGCGGCGCGCACGGCGGCCTCGTCCGTCTTCTCCTCGTCAAAGTTAAACTCGACGCGCTTTTTCACAAAGGACGCCTTCGCGTCGCGCACGCCGCCCACGCGCCTGACCGCGTTCTCCACGCGCTTTTCGCAATGCGCGCAGGTCATGCCGGAAATGTGGAAAATCGTTCGTTTCACCGCAATCGTTCCTCCCATGCGTTTCATTCGGGCGCGCATAAGCCGCGCTTTGTCGAACGGCTCAAGCATACAGGAACGATGTGAAGATTTGATGGAGACACTTCGGCCGCTTTCGAGCTGGCAATGCCGGGAACCCTCATCCTGCGGGCACGCTTCAAACGGCGTTTTGACGCGTTGTGTTTTTGGCCGCTATAACTATTGGTTATCGGGACGATAAGCGCAAAGTCATTTTACTTCGAGTTTGCGCGATTATACAATGATGATAAAGGATAAACAAGCCTATCTTGCCGCGCCGGGGCGGCGATTGGAGAAGGAGTGCGGCACAATGAAAAAATATCCCTGCGTTTATATGCGCGGCGGCACCAGCAAGGCCGTGTTTTTCCATAAAAAGGACCTGCCCGCGGACCGCGCGCAATGGCCGGAACTATTCATGAAAGTAATGGGCACGCCGGATGTCAAGCAGATCGACGGCATGGGAGGGACCGTGTCCTCCACCAGCAAGGTGGCGGTCATTTCGCCTTCCGCGAAACCCGACGCGGATGTGGATTACGATTTCTTCCAGGTGGGCATCGGGGCGCCCCAGGTGGATGACGCGTCCAACTGCGGCAACATTTCCTCCGCCGTCGGCCCCTTCGCGATAGACGAAGGGCTCGTGCCCGCGCGCGAGCCGGAAACCGTGGTGCGCGTGTTCAACACGAACACGAAAAAGCTTATCGAGGAGCGCGTGCTCGTGAAGGGCGGCCGCGCCATGACGGAAGGGGACGCGGCCATCAGCGGCGTGCCGGGCACGGGGTCGCCCATCCGCATGTTGTTCCACAACCCCGGCGGATCCAAAACAGGCAGGCTCTTCCCCACGGGACGCCGCAGCGAAACGGTGGACATCCCGGGGCGCGGGAGAGCAGAGGTCACAGTCATCGACTGCGCCAACCCGGTGGTGTTCGTAGAAGCGCAAACGCTGGGCCTTTCCGGCAATGAGCTGACCGAACTGAACGCAAACCGGGCCGTCATGGAGCATATTGAAGCCATCCGCGGGGCCGTCGCAGTAAAGCTGGGCTTTGTCGCGTCGCCGGAGGAAGCGGCCGCATCGTCCGCCGCGATACCGAAAATCGTCTTCATCTCCGCGTCGCAGAGCTATACGGACGTCGGCGCGAACCTTGTAAGCGCGGAAGAAACCGATTTCTGCTGCCGGGCCATATCGCTTGGCAGCGTGCATAAGGCGTATCCCATGACGGTGGCCGTGGCCACGGCCGCCGCCGCCCGCCTGAAAGGCACCGTCGTGAACCGCGTCGCGGGCCTTTCGGAAACGAGCGGTCCGGTCCGCATCGGCCACGCGAGCGGCACGCTCGAGGCGGAGCTTGAGTTGGACGGGGAACGGGTCGTCAGCTGCGCGCTCATCCGCACTGCAAGGCGCATCATGGACGGCTTCGTCTACGCTAGATGAGGCGGGACGGACGCGATAGCCGACCCGCGCGAAAGGCGGCGGCATGGAAGAGTTGAGGGAACTCGCGGCGTTCGCCGCCGCTTTAAGGGAGGAATCGATCCCCACGACGGCGCGGTGCGCCGCCGCGTGCTGTGTGCTCGATACGGTGTCCGCCGGGGCGGGCGCTTCGGACGACCCCCTCGTGAGGCGGGCGACGGAGGAACTGCTGCCCCTCTATGGCACAGGCGGCGACGCCGAGCTGTGGGGGAGGGCAAGATCCGCCCCACTTCACGCCGCCGTATTCCTCAATGCCCTCGCCTCCCATACGCTTGAACTGGACGATGTACATACCGCCTCCAAAACCCACATCGGGACCGTGGTCATCCCGGCGGCCTGGGGGCTGGCGCGGCGGCTGGGGGTTCGCGGCCCCCGGCTCGTCACGGCGGTCGTGGCGGGCTATGAAACCGCGGCCCGCGTCGGCATGGCGCTGGGGGTGGTCAGCCACAGAAAGCGCGGCTTTCACGCAACGGGCACCGCGGGCGTATTCGGAGCGGCGGCGGCCTGCGGCAATCTTCTGGGGCTCGACGAGGAACACATGCTTTCCGCCCTCGGCATGGCAGGCACTCAGGCTTCGGGCGTCTGGGCTTTCCTTGCGGACGGCGCAACCTGCAAGGCTCTTCACCCTGCCCGGGCAGCTGCAAACGGCCTTGCCGCCGCGTATCTTGCCCGCGCGGGCATGACGGGGCCTTCCGGCATACTCGCCGCAGAGGACGGCGGATTGTTCGCCGCCATGACGGACGCGCCCGAGCCCTGCCGCCTCAACGCAGGCCTCGGCGAAACGTGGGAAATACTCCGGCTGGACAGGAAGCCATATCCTTGCTGCCGTAGCACGCACTGCGCCATAGACGGCGCGCTGGCGCTGCGCGCGGAGCACGGCCT
>DATMYG010000073.1:0-18919 GCA_035561055.1 Clostridia bacterium
ACGGCAGGAACATCATTAAAAAAATTAAGGGGAAACCGCTGATCGTGCGGTTTCTTACCAACTTCACGCACCTGATGGCGATCCTTCTTTGGATTGCCGGCGTCGTGGCGCTCGTCGCCAAGATGCCGCAGCTGGCAATCGCCGTGTGGTTGGTCAACGTGATCAACGGTTTGTTCAGCTTCTTTCAGGAATACCGGGCCGAAAAGGCCACGGAGGCGCTTCGCCAGATGCTGCCCGACTACGCGCGGGTACTCCGCGGCGGACAGGAGCAGCGCATCCTTGCCGAGGAGCTTGTGCCGGGGGACGTCATCCTCCTGTCCGAAGGGGACCGCATCTCCGCGGACGCGCGCCTGGTGGACGACAGCGACCTGCGCGTAAGCCAGTCTACGCTCACGGGCGAATCGAATCCCGTGCATAAGGCGCGGGAGGCGGTGCTGCGCACGGATTTGAACCGCGCGGAACGCCCCAACCTGGTTTTTGCGGGGACGAGCGTCGCCTCCGGCTCGGGCACGGCCGTGGTTTATTCCACGGGCATGGATACGGAATTCGGCAAGATCGCAAGCCTCACGCAGGGCATGAAGGAAGAGCTCAGCCCCTTGCAGAAAGAGATGGCGCGCGTGACTAAGCTCGTCTCCATCATGGCGGTGAGCATCGGCGCGTTCTTCTTCCTGCTGGCGATTCTGCTTGCGGGCGTCGACATCGCGGAGAGCTTCATTTTCTCGATGGGCATGATCGTGGCGTTCATCCCCGAGGGCCTGCTGCCCACGGTGACGCTCGCGCTGGCGATGAGCGTGCAGCGCATGGCAAAGCGCCACGCGCTCATCAAGCGCATGTCCGCCGTGGAGACGCTCGGCTGCACGACCGTCATCTGCACGGATAAAACGGGTACGCTCACGCAGAACGAAATGACCGTGAGTAACCTGTGGCTTCCCGAGGCGAAGTTGAAGGTGACGGGCGTCGGCTACGCGCCCGAAGGCGAGATCGTCCGCGAGGACGGCTCTAAGAAGGCGGCGGGCGGCCTTGACGCTCTGCTTTGCGCCGCGGGATTGTGCAACAACGCGCGGCTTGTGCCGCCGGACGAGGAAGCGCCCCGCTGGACCATCCTCGGCGACCCGACGGAGGCCGCCATGCTCGTGGCCGCGAAAAAGGCGGGCATCGACCTTCGCGCGCGCGAGGCGGAGTGCCCGCGCGTGCGCGAGCTGCCCTTCGAATCCGGCCGCAAGCGCATGAGCACCGTACATGACCCGGATTCCGGCCGCATCGCCTACGTCAAAGGCTCGCCCAAGGAAGTGCTCGACCTGTGCTCCGCCTACCGGAATAACGGCGGCACGAAGCCAATGGACGACGCGTTCCGCGATAAAGTTATGGCCGCGAACGACGAATACGCCCGCGGCGGCCTTCGCGTGCTCGCGGTCGCCGTGCGCGAACTCGACAGCGCCGGGCTGCCCCGGAGCCTGAGCGATTATACGCCGGAATTGATCGAAACGGACCTGACCTTCCTCGGCCTCGTCGCGATGGCCGACCCGCCGCGCCCCGAAGTAGCGGTCGCCGTGGAGGAGTGCAGGCACGCCGGTATCCGCATTGTGATGATCACGGGCGATTACGGCCTGACCGCAGAGAGCATCGCGCGCCGCATCGGCATCATCCGCGGGGATCACGCGAAGGTCATCACGGGTGTCGAGCTTGAACATATGCCCGGCGAGGAGCTCAAGAAAGCGCTCGAGGGCGAGGTGATCTTCGCCCGCGTCGCGCCCGAGCAGAAGCTGCAGGTCGTGAGCGCGCTCCAGGAGATGGGGCACATCGTGGCCGTGACGGGCGACGGCGTCAACGACTCCCCCGCGCTCAAAAAGGCGGACATCGGCGTCGCCATGGGCATGAGCGGCACGGACGTCGCCAAAGAGGCGGCGGATATGATCCTCACGGACGACAACTTCGCCTCCATCGTCCACGCGGTCGAGGAGGGGCGCACGGTGTATAACAACATCCGCCGCTTCGCGACCTACATCCTTAACAGCAACGTGCCGGAGGCGGTGCCATTCATCGTATACCTGTTCTCGCGCGGCATGGTCCCGCTGCCGCTGACCGTCATGCAGGTGCTCTCCATCGACCTCGGCACGGATATGGTCCCCGCCATCGCGCTCGGGGCGGAGAAGCCCGAGGCGGGCGTAATGGATCATCCGCCGCGCGCGCAGAAGGAAAGGCTTTTGAACCGCGGCCTGCTGGTGCGCGCTTTCCTCTGGTATGGTATGATTGAGTCGGCTGTGGCGATGCTCGCCTATTTCTTCCTCAACAGCCGGTTCGGCTGGCCGCAGGCGGCGCTCGCGGGCGAGGGCGCGGTTTATCGCATGGCGACGACGATCACCTTCGCGGCGATCATATTCTGCCAGATCGGCGTCGTGTTCGCCTGCCGCACCAACCGCGCTTCGCTGTTCAAGGTCGGCCTGTTCTCCAACCGTATGGTGCTCGTCGGCATCGCGTGCGAGCTGGCGCTCTTGTGCCTGCTCTCCTACCTGCCGGCCCTGCACGGCATTTTCAACACTGCGCCGCTCATGTGGAAGGATTGGCTCTTCCTTTTGATCTGGCCGCCGGTCATACTGCTGCTCGACGAGGCGCGCAAGGCGCTGCTTAGAAGGCGCGAACGCAGGTTGCATAAACAGCAATTGTCGATATAGGAGGTTTATCATGAGAGTCATTATTGTTGGCTGTGGAAGGATCGGTTCCGGATTGGCCCAGGCCCTCGACAGGAGCGGGCATTCGGTCACGATCATCGACCTCGCCCCGGAGGCTTTCGACAAGCTGCCGCAATCCTTCGGGGGCAAGAAGGTCGTCGGCGTCGGCTTCGACCGGGATATTCTGATTCTGGCGGGCATCGAAAAAACGGACGCGGTCGTGTCCGTCACCTCCAGCGACGAGACCAACGCGGTCATCGCGCGTCTCGCAAGCCGGTTCTTCCGCGTGCCCAAAGTCGTGGCGCGCCTATACGACAGGCGCAAGGCCGATATCTACAAGCGTTTCGGCGTGCAGACGGTGGATACGACCACATGGGGCGTCGAGCGCGTAATCCACATGATCTCTTATGCCGAGCTCGACACGATGCTCAGCCTTGGGCGCGGCGTGGACATCATGCAGGTCGAGGTGCCGCAGTTGCTGGTGGGCCGCAAGGTGAACGAGCTGGCGGTGCCCAACGAAATCCAGGTCGCCGCCATCGCGCGCGACAACCAGTCGTTCGTGCCCACGCTGGGCACGGAATTCAGGAAGGGCGATACGGTCACGCTTTCCGTCGCGACATCGTCCGTGCCGCGCCTGAAGCGGCTGCTTGGCTTGGCGTAAGCGGAAAGGAAGGATGTTATGAAAGTCATTATCATCGGCGGAGGAAGGGTCGGCTCCCATCTTGCCTCGTTGCTCATCAAGGACGGATACCAGGTCAAAGTCGTCGAAAACCGCGAGAAGCATCTCAAGGCGCTCTATCAGGACCTGCCCGCGGAGATTATCATAAAAGGCGGCTTTACCGATACCGCCGTGCTTGAAGCCGCCGGAATACGGGATGCGGACGTCGCGGTGGCCGTCACCAACACGGACGAGGGGAATCTCGTCGTATCGACCCTCGCGCATTACGAATACGGCGTGAAACGCGTCATCGCGCGCGCAAACAACCCGAAGAACACGTGGCTCTTCACCAAGGAAATGGGCGTGGATGTCGCGCTCACGGAGGCGGATCTGATGGCGCACGTGGTTGCCGAGCAGATGTCGCTGGGGGACGTGATGACGCTGCTCAAGCTCAAAAAGGGCGAGTATTCCCTTGTGCAGAACAAGGTCCATCCCCAATCGCATGTGGTCGACAAGGCGCTGCGCGAGCTTCATCTGCCGCGCGAGTGCGTGCTCACCGCGATCATCAGAAAAGACGAGCTCATCATCCCGCGCGGGGATACGGTGCTGCATGCCAACGACGAGATACTCGGCCTTTCGCATGTATCGCACCTCCAGACGCTCCGGCAGATTCTCGGCCCCGAAGAAAGCGCATAGGAAGTTGTTTCCAATCTGCGGCTCCAAGGCGACATATATCGCCGGGGAGCCGCTTTTCTGTGCCCGATTTGCGTAAATATGCGTGGATTTTATCCGAATTTTACGTTTTTTTGCGTAAGAAAATCGATGATTTTCCCTTGTATTCGGGCATTTTCCAGTTTTCGCCACATTTGCCGCACAAAGAAAACGTTAAATTTGGGTATCATCCTTGCGCGCCGCGTTGTATAATCACAGGGGCGGTCGTCGAGCCGGTTTTTCCAGGCGCGTTTACGGAGCAAACTGCTGCGGCGCTTGGATGTGTCGCGACACGCTGATACTGAATACCAATGACGGAGGAATGGCAGGGAATGCAAATCGGTTTTCCCGAATTTCTGTCGCTGATTTTCGCGAACCCGCTGATGCTGGTGACGGTTGTCCTCACGCTCGCGGTGATTCTCGTAAACGGATGGACGGATGCGCCCAACGCGATCGCCACGTGCGTTTCCACGCGGGCTATGAGCGCAAAGCCCGCTATTCTGATGGCGGCAATATTCAACTTTCTTGGCGTTCTCATCATGACGATGATCAACTCCAAGATCGTAAAGACCATATTCAACATGGTGGATTTCGCCGGCAAAACGGACGACGCGGTCATCGCGCTGTGCGCGGCGCTGGTCGCCATCGTGCTCTGGGCGGTCGCCGCATGGAAATTCGGCATCCCCACCAGCGAAAGCCACGCGCTGATCGCGGGCCTTTCAGGCGCGGCCATCGCGCTGCAGGGCAGCATTTCCGGCATCAACTGGTCCGAGTGGGTGAAGGTGCTCTACGGCCTTGCGCTCTCGACGGTGCTCGGCTTTGCGATGGGCTTCCTTATGACGAAGCTGACGGAGCTGATTTTCTGCAGGACGGACCGCAGGAAATGCGCGGGCATGTTCAAGGGGGCGCAGATCTTCGGCGGGGCCTCGATGGCTTTCATGCACGGCGCGCAGGACGGCCAGAAGTTCATGAGCGTGTTCCTGCTGGGCATCTTTCTCGTGCGGGGGCAGAGCGACGTGACCTCCTTCTCGATTCCCCTGTGGCTGATGGTTCTCTGTTCGCTGGTGATGGGGCTTGGCACCTCCATCGGCGGGTACCGCATCATCAAGTCGGTCGGGATGGACATGGTCAAGCTCACCACCTATCAGGGTTTTTCGGCGGACATGGCGGCCGCGGGCTGCCTGCTGTTCTCCTCCCTTACGGGCATACCCGTGAGCACCACGCATACGAAGACCACCGCCATCATGGGCGTAGGTGCGGCTAAGCGGCTTAAGGCGGTCAATTGGTCCGTCGTGAATGAGATGGTGCTCACATGGCTCCTGACGTTCCCCGGATGCGGTCTGCTCGGATATGTGATGGCGAAGATTTTCATGCTGATATTCTGATAAGGAGATAGATGTTATGGCAAAGAAATCGCACTATAATTACTTTTCGGGCTTCGCCGCCTGCGCGGACTGCGCCTGCCGCGCCGCCGCGCTCCTCGACCAAACGGCGCGGGAGTTCAATCCCGAAACGGTCAACAACCGTATGAGCGAGATCCACAGGATCGAGCATGAGGCGGATCAGCTCAAGCACATGGCGCTGGAGCACCTTGCAAGGGAGTTCCTGCCCCCCATCGAACGCTCGGACATCTCCACGCTGCACAACGAGCTGGACAACGTCGTGGATGGCATCGACGAGGTGCTGCGCCTTCTTAGCATGTTCCGCGTCAAGCAGCTTCGCCCGGATACGGCGCGCTTTACGGAGCTGCTCATGCGTTGCTGCGGCGTGCTCAACGATGTGGTGCAGGAGTTCTGCAACTTCAAAAAATCGAAGACCCTCAAGGAAAAGATCATCCTCGTCAACACCCTTGAAACCGAGGGCGACTCGCTGCATTACGAGGCGGTGGACAAGCTCTTCTGCTCGCCGGAGGACGCGCTGAGCGTCATGGTGTGGAAGAACATCTACGATTGCTTCGAGAGCTGCTTCGACGCGTGCGAGCATGTGGCGGACGTCATTGAAGAGGTCATCCTCGCGAACAACTGATGCGGGCGGCCGATCATCCGGCTATATCAAGCGATAATCATAGGGCTTTCGCCATTGAGGCGAAAGCCCTGATTTCTGTTGGCATGGCGAACTTTTACGCCCGGCGGGCGCGGAGGCTGTCCGTCGGATCCCTCAGCTCTTGTTGGGCAGATACGGGATCATGAGCTTCGCAAGCTGCGCGATGGTCATGGTCTGCAGCGTGACCTTGCCCGGTCCGGTGACGACGGTGTCGATAAGGCCCTCGCCGCCGAAGAGCACGTTCTTGAAGCCCTTGACCATCTGGATGTCCATCGTGCAGGTCATGTCCATCATCGCGAGCACGCCCGTATCGCAGACGATCTGCTCGCCGGGCATCAGGTTGTAGTCGACGCAGTGTCCGTCGAACTCGAGGAACACGATGCCGGGGCCCGTAACGCGCTGCATGATGAAACCCTCACCGCCGAAGAAGCCGGCGCCGATCTTCTTGTTGAATTGCACGGCGAGCTGCACGCCGTAGGTGCCGCAGAGGAACGATTTCTTCTGGCACACGATACTCTCGCCCGGGGCGAGCTCGCGCGCCACGATGCGCCCGGGGAAACTTGAGGCGAACGCGATTTCCGCGGGTCCCTGCGCGGTGTACTTGCTCAGGAACAGGCTTTCCCCCATGAACATGCGGCCGAGCGCTTTGCCCGCGCCGCCCTCGCTGGTGGCCTCTGTCAGCACTGCGCCGCGCGACCAGGTACGCCCGCCGGATTCGCTGAGCATGGCCTCGCCGGGATTGAGCTGGATGATGACGACGGGCAGCGCGCCGCCCTCGATCGAGTAACGCATATGGATACCCCCTTGCGAATTTCCGCCGTGCTACAGGCGGTTATGAATATATTATACATAGGCGCAACGGACGGAACAAGTGGTTTGACACCTGAAACTTCCAATGTTACTATATGCTTAATAAAACCAAACGGGGGAACGTATGCTACAGGAAAGAAGCGGCGGCGCGAAGGACGATCCGGGCATGGACCTCTTCTTCGTCATTCTCATCGTGTTGCTTATCGTGTTTGCGAAGAATATCGTCGGCCTGTTCAGGCTTCTTCCCGCGCCCTGGGACACCGTCGTCCTGGTTGCGGCGGCGCTGTTCATCGCGATCTTTTTCTACCTGTTCTTCACAAAGCGCATCGTTGATTACCGCTACTCGCTCGCCTCGGGCGGGGATGGAGAAGGGGAGGACGGCGCGCCGGAGGGGGATAAGCCCCTGATAGGAACAAAGGAAGGCACGGTACTCTTCGAGCGCATGATCGCCAACAAGGGCAGGCTCGTCGAGAAGGTGGAGCCCGAAGAACTCGTGGCGCTTGTGGAGCCTGGCAAATCGTACGCGGAGAGGATCGGCGCGGGGGATGTCAAGCGCTGTTCCGGGCTTTCGGCGGCAAAATCGCACCTGCTCGTGTACCTCAGGGAAAGCCGACTTATGGCCGTGCGCTTTTCGCCCGGCACGGCGATGGCAAGGCGCATCCGGGAGGTTATCGAGGCGCACGAAACGAGATGAGCGTGATCCTTGCGCACGGGAAAGGCATGGGGTATAATACTGAATCATCAACATAATCTGGAGCAGGGATGCTCCTTGCAGTATACGACCGTTTTCTTCGATCTTGACGGAACGCTCATCGAATCGGGGCCCGGCATCTATGCGGCGGCGCGCGCTGTGCTGCGCGATATGGGCATACCCGCCCGGCCGGACGCCGAGATGCCCGCCATGATCGGACCGCCTCTGTACGACGGCTTCCGGGAGGTGCTCAAGGTTCCCGAGGAGCGCGTGCAGGAGGCGCTCGCGCTCTACCGCGAGAAGGCGAAGACCGTGGGAATCGATCTCATCAAGCCGTATCCCGGCATCCTCGGGCTTCTCGAAGCGCTCAAACGGGCGGGGACGTTCGTCGGGGTTGTGACCTCTAAGGTGACGCCGACCGCCAACGAGCATCTCGAGCGACTCGGCCTCGCGCGGCACATCGACCTTGTGCGCGGCGGCGTGCCGGGCGGCGGCGCGGAGAAACTGCCCATACTCCTCGAAGCGCTCGGGGAGGTCCGCCCGGTGAAGGCACGCTGCGTCATGGTAGGGGACCGGCATTTCGACCTGCTCGCCGCCGATGCGGCGGGGATTCCCTCGATCGGCGTGACCTACGGATACGGGAGCGAGGCGGAAATCGCTTCCTGCCATCCGACACACACGGTTTCGAGCGTGGCCGCGCTCGGGGATCTATTGTTGCATACGCCTTACATAGATCGAAACTGAAAGGAGTAACCGGGATGAAGCTGATATTCGCGATCGTCCAGAACGACGACTCCAAAAAGCTCATCAAGGCGCTGGTGCAGAACAACATCAGCGTGACGCGCATTTCGAGCACCGGCGGCTTCCTGCACGGGGGCAACACCACGCTCATGATCGGAGTGGAGAGCCAAAAAGTATCGGAAACGCTGGACATCATCAAGTCTAAATCCAGCACGCGCAAGGAGTTCATGGTGATCCCCTCTACGCTACCGGGCTATGCGGACAGCTCACCCACGCCGGTGCAGGTGACCCTGGGTGGTGCTACGGTGTTCATCGTGGACGTGGGGGAATTCCATAAGTTTTGAGTACGGCTGCGAACATCATCCGTGACAGGCTTGCGCGCGCCCTTTCGGCGGGACAGGCCTGCCATGCCTTTTTTATAGCGGGTTCCGACGACGCGCTGTGCCAGGAGCTCGCGGCCATGGCCGCGCTTCGCGTGTGCGTGGGCGGCGGGGAAGACCCCTCCTTGCTCGCGCGCTGCCCGGATTACTTTGAGTTCGACGGGGCGGCAAACATAAAAATCGCCGGGATGCGCGCGCTCCTTTCGGAGCTTAACCACAGGCCCTCCGGCATGTTCGGCCGCGCGATCCTCATAAAAAACGCGCATCTCCTCACTTCGCAGGTGCAAAACGCGCTCCTTAAAACTATTGAAGAGCCTCCCGCGAACACGGTCTTTTTTCTTACGGGCAACGCGGAAGGCGTGTTGCCCACCATCGCCTCGCGCTGCTGTGTGATGCGCGTCGGCTCCGCGGGCAAGGACGAAGCGCGGGAGCGGCTGCTCGCCTGCGGCGCGTCACCCGAAGAGGCGCACCTGTATTCCGAGCAGGGCGGCGGCAGCGCCAGTCGCGCCCTGAGGCTCTATTCCGAGGAAACGTATCGCGCGCTTCGCGCGAGCGCGCTCGACGCGCTCGCGCTGCTCCTTTCGGGCGGGCTGCCGGGCGCGGGGAAGCAGCTTGCGGCGGATGCCGCGGGCACGCTTTCGTTTATGCTCTCGTACTTGTCCGACCTGCTTTGCGTGAGGCTCGGCGGGGAGGCTGCGGATAATCCGGACAGGGCGGAGGAGATTCGGCGCCTTGCCGGCGGCTTTACAATCGGAAAAATCGCGTGTATGATAGAGATACTGTCCGGAGCAAACGCCGGGATCGTGCGCGCGGGCGGCGGCTCCTATTACGCCGCGGCTGCGCTTAACCGGCTTTTTCTGGATGTTTCGGAGGTTGTGAATCAATGAAAAACGTAATCGGCGTCAGGTTTCGCGAGGGCGGAAAAACGTATTTTTTCAGTCCCGGCGAGCTTGAAATAAAAGAAGGGGACGGCGTCATTGTCGAAACTGCCCGCGGGACGGAGTTTGGGGATGTCGTCGGCGCGCCGCAGGAGGTTGAGGATAACAAGGTTGTCCTGCCGCTCAAGGATGTGCTGCGCGTCGCCTCCGCACACGACAGGGAGCAGCGCGACAAGAACCGCGCCAAGGAAAAAGAGGCGTTCGATGTGTGCCTCAGGAAAATCGCCGACCATAAGCTTGAAATGAAGCTGGTGGACGTTGAGTATTCCTACAACGGTTCGAAGGTGGTGTTCTATTTCACGGCGGACGGGCGCGTGGATTTCCGCGAGCTGGTCAAGGACCTCGCCTCCGTGTTCAAAACGCGCATCGAGCTGCGGCAGATCGGCGTGCGCGACGAGGCGAAGATGCTTGGCGGCCTTGGTTCCTGCGGGAGGCCCGTGTGCTGCAAGAGCTTCCTTGCGGACTTCACGCCCGTTTCCATCAAAATGGCGAAGGAGCAGAACCTTTCGCTCTCGCCCACGAAGATATCGGGCATCTGCGGAAGGCTCATGTGCTGCCTCAAATACGAGCAGGATTGCTATGAGACCATGCGAAAGCAAATGCCGCGCGTCAGCAGGGACATTATGACGCCGGACGGCATGGGAACGGTACTCGAGAACAACGTCATCACCGAGAGGACGCGCGTACGCGTCACGCTCGCGGACGGAACGTTCGACGTGCGGGAATATCCCTTCCGCGAGCTCAAAGCCAAAGGCGGCGGCAAAGCGGAGGCGGAGGAAAGCTGTCCAAACGCGCCCGACGATGACGCGAAAGCCGACGGCGCGGATGCTTCCGATGCGCTCCCCCTTGATTTTTCGGAATAGATGCGCTAAAATTACCGGTGAAACTACGAACGGAGGTATGTTCTATGGCTTATAAGATAACCGACGCCTGCATCAGCTGCGGCGCATGCGAGCCCGAGTGCCCGGTCGGCGCAATCTCGCAGGGCGATGCCACTTACGTGATCAACCCGGATCTGTGCATCGAATGCGGCGCGTGCGAAGGCGTCTGCCCAGTCGGCGCCCCCCAGCAGGACTGAGTTAACCGTACACATCAGGGCGGGTTGTGTACCCGCCCTTTTGTTTGTTCAGGGAGCGAGGGAGGAGCATGCGCAAAGACAAAGCTTATATCGGTATGCTCCTGATGCTCGTCTGCGCGCTGCTCTGGAGCCTCAACGGGCTGTCCATCAAGCTCGTGCCGTGGAATTCCATGGTGCTCGCGGGCTGGCGGGGACTCGCCGCGGCGGGCACGCTGTGGGTCGCGATGAAGCTGATCAGATACCCCATCCGCTTCAACCCGCGTACCGTGCTGATCGGCCTGTGCGTGTGCGCGACGAGCTTCCTGTTTATCGTTGCTAACAGGCTGACGACCGCGGCCAATGCGATCGTGCTTCAGTACACCTCGCCCATGTGGCTGATGGCGCTGGGCATGGTGTTCTTCCGCCGCAGGTACCGTCCTGTCGACTATGGCGCCGTCGCGCTGACGCTTGCCGGCATCGCGCTTTTCTTCCTCGACGAACTGACCCCCGGCGGGATGCTGGGCAACGTCGTCGCCATCGTCGACGGGTGCACGCTCGCGGCTGTGTTCCTGCTCGTTGGCGAGTCGGATGAACCGCACAGGCTCTCCGGTATCCTCATGGGACTCGCGATGACCGCGCTCATCGGCATTCCCTTCACGTTCGCTTATCCTCCCGAGGTCACGGCCGCAACCGCCTCCCTCGTGGTTGTGATGGGCGTGCTGCAGCTCGGTTTGCCCTACGCGCTCTACAGTATCGCGATCAACTATTGTCCTCCCCTGGGCTGCGTTCTCATCGGCTCGGTGGAGATCGTGCTCAACCCGGTCTGGGTATGGCTCGCCGTGGGCGAAGCGCCGGATATGTTCGCGCTCGCCGGCGGAGCGCTCATACTCGTGACCATCACACTTTGGTGTGCGCTCGGCGGCGCGAAGCTGAAGGAGGGGCTCCCGCTGAGCTGACGGATTGTCCGGCCGTCCGTCCCATTTCTTATGGATATCAACTTACGTCCCAACGCAAGAACCTTTTTCCGTTTCGCCATTCCTTCGGTCGCGTCCATGCTCGTCTATTCGCTCTATACCATCATGGATGGTATTTTCCTCGCGCATGCGGTGGGAGAATACGCGCTGGCGGCCATCAATCTCGTCCTGCCCTACATCAACGCCGTGTTCGCCTTGGCCGTTTTCTTTTCGATGGGAACGTCCACGGTTATCGCGTTTGCGCTCGGCAGGGGAGATGGGGATGAAGCGAACCGCATTTTCACGCAGAACACCTATGTGCTCTTCGTGCTTTCCCTCATGCTTGCCGTGCTCGTGGAGGTGTTCACGGAGCCGCTCGCGCGTTTTCTCGGAGCCAGCGGCAATACGATTGCGTATGTCGTGACGTACCTTCGCATCGTCGCGCCCTTCACCTTTTTCTTCATGGTGGGGTACAGCCTCGAGGTGCTCGTCAAAACCGGCGGACATCCGAGCGTGTCCATCGTCAGCACGCTAAGCTGCTTTACCGTCAATATCGCGCTGCATCTGGTGCTGGTCGTATGGCTGGGCTTTGGCATCGCGGGCGGCGCGGTGGCCACGGTTACCGCGCAGGGCGTGGGGCTGGCGATCTTTCTCGTCCATTTCCTGTGCAAAAAATCGAACCTCCGTTTTGTCCGACTCAAAAAGCTGTTCCTCGGCGTCTACGGAAAAATCCTCTCGCTGGGCCTTTCCGAATTCTCGGGGGAAATCTCGCTCGCGCTGGTTGTGTTCCTGTTTAACCGCGCGGCGTTCCGTCTGCTCGGGGACGAGGGCGTCGTCAGCTACGCCGTGCTCGCCTATGTTCACAACATCGTAGTCATGGTTATGGCGGGCGTGGCGCAGGGCATGCAGCCGCTCGTGGGCCTTTCCCACGGCGCGCGCGACGCCGGCGGATGCGTGCGCTACTATGGGTACGCGCTCAAGACGGCCGCGGCGGCAGCCGTTGTATGCTTCCTCGTCTGCCAGCTCTTTTCAGAAGGGATTACCGCGCTGCTTCTCGAGCGCACGAGCGCCATGTTCGCCTACACCGCTAAGGCGCTTCGCCTCTTCTCCTATTCCTTCCTGTTCGTGGGCTTCAACCTGTGCTCCGCGGGCTTCTTCAACGCGATGGAACGCCCGGGAAGGGCGCTCGTCATCTCCGTCGGGCGCGGCATCGTCGCCATCACGGCGTCGATGTACCTCATGAGCGCCCTCTTCGGCGCGCGCGGGCTGTGGCTGGCGACCCCCGTGAGCGAGGCGATCGTGCTTGCCGTGAACATCGCGCTGGTATTCACATTGTTCTTCAGGAACAGCGCCCTTCGCCAAACAAAAAATGCCCCCGCTTCTCAGGCGAAGGCAGAATAGCGTACGCAATACCTTACATCACATCGCCTTTACGCCGTTGCGTAGTTTCGCCTGCGCTCTTTCGTAATCCTTTTCGATGGGCAGGAAGTACGCGCTGACGATCATGACCACGGAAAGGATCGCGGGCGCCCAGCCGAGCATAAAATTGATCACGCCGATCGCGGCGGCTGGCTGTACCGCGAGGTCCGCGTTGTATCCGGCGTTCGAGAGGAAGATGGTGACGAGCTGCGTCGCACCGGCAACGGCCAGTTTGCTTGCCAGATTGTCCGCGGAGGCGATCATGCCGTCGATGCGTCGTCCCGTATCCGCCTCGATAATATCCACAATGTTGTTGCGGTTTGTGTTGAACAGGACGAACGCAAACGTTACGGCGGCGCCGACGGTAATGGCGTTCAGGTAGATCGAGCCGGGCGCGGCGGGGGCGATGAGGAACCACAGCTTGCCGGCGATTGCGATAAGAGCGCCCAGCATCATGGTTTTACGCCGGCCGAGCTTTTTGTCCACGGCTCCCACGATGAAGGAGGTCAGGAGATAGGATGCCAGATACGCCGCTTGTATCGGCATCGCCGCCGCGGTGCTGCCCAGAACGTAGGTAGCGTAGTAAGTCAGGCAGGTCATCAGCAGCATGTTGATGACCAGATAGCAGACGATGTAAATCGTGTTGTAGATCCACGACTTGCACCGCAGCAGCATGCCTATAAGCTTGAAGAAGCCTATGTGCTCCGTTTCTTCGGACACCTGCTTGACCCGTTCTTTCGTGGTGAAAAAGTGGGTCAGGCTCCCGGATACGACGATGACGCCCATGACGATGGCTACCATCAAAAATCCGCGGGAAGCCGAATCCGGTATCAGATTGCCCGTTTCGTCAAGCGCCCCGAAGACCTTGAGCAGAGGCATACAGGCCACGGCGCCGACCGCGGAGCCTATGCAGCCGCCGAGGTTGCGATAGATGTTGATGGACTTTCTGTCCGCGTCGCGGTCAGAGGCGAGCCCGGCCATGCTGTTGTATGGGATGCCGACAAAGGTGTTGAATATCTCGAACGCAAGGTAGATCACGATCGAGAGGATGATGGCGATTGTATCCGGGGCGTTGAAATCCGTGAACAGGAGCACTACCGTAGCCGCCCACGGGATCGAATGCCACAGCGCGAACGGGCGCACGCTCTCGCCGTTCTTGAATTTACGGTTGACGGCGATATAGCCGATCAGAGGATCGTTGATCGCATCCCAGAGTATGCCGATGGTAAAAATCGTGCCCGCCCAGAGAATATCGAGCTTTACGACATTCGTCAGGAAAAAAAGATAATACAGGTTCTTGAACTGGTAGACGATATTGTTCGCGCCGGAAAATGTGCAAAAGCCGAGCTTTTCTACAAAACCGACGGTCTTTGTCGTTCTAGGTTCCCTCATACGGTTACCAACTTTCCGCAAAGATTTTGAAGAAACGCGCCCCCGAAATATAAAGACAGGTGGAAACGCGGGCGCGTTTCCACCCTATTGTTCAACGATATCCTGAACCGGCTGAAATCCGGTTGCTGGTCATCCCTGCTGCGGAGGCTGGTACTCGCCGGAATTGCCGCCCCAGTTCCCGGTTACGGGCGCGCCCTCGGAGGGCTGTTGATACGGCTGCTGCGGATACACGGGCGGCTGGTACGGTTGCTGCGCGTATACGGGCGGCTGATATTGCTGCTGGTAAGGTTGCTGGTACTGCGGGGCCTGGGCGAAATTGAAACCGCAGTTCGCGCAGAACTTTGCGTCTATGGGCACGGAGGAGCCGCAGCCCGGGCAGACCTTGCCCTTGGGACGGTTGGCTTCCATGACGCGCGCGTTTTGCACCTCGTCGAACATACAGGCTTGCACGAGGCCCATGAACAGCGGGAACACCAGGATGGTTACAATGGAAACCAGGAATAGGATGATGTCGAAAAAGATGCCGACATAAGGGATCAGCGCGAGCGCGGCGAGCAAGCCCAGCCCGAAGGCGACGATCACGGGCGCGATCACACTCGCCCAGAACAGCTTCCAGCGGTAACCCTTGGTCTCCTCCATCGAGGTGCGAAGCGCCACGGTGGCTTCGAGATCGGGCCGCGTGATCAGATAGTACGGCACGAAGCAGTAGGAATAGAGCTTGATGATGTTCATGATGGGCACGGGGCTCCAAATGAACGTCCACAACGCCTGCCAGCCCATCGCGCCGGCGGTTTTCCAGAAGCTTTTGAAGCCGGAGAAGAGCAGGTCGGAGTTGATCTCCTCGCCGTGGGAGCCCCTGTAAAAGACGGCGGTCATGCCGAAACCGAGCACCAGCACGATCGGAATGACGATGATGGGGAGCACGCCGAAGAAGCAGGCGAGGGAATAGAGCAGGCCGCCGAGCAGCGAGACGCCCCAGAGCCGGAACGGCTTCTTTAAGAGGATGTCCAACGCTTTTTTATAAGCGGAAAAAACCATTGCAATACCTCCATCCTTTGTTAAACTATTTGTTAAAGTATAACAGAATGGAGGCGCTTCATCAATAAAAATGCAGGAGAAACGGGGAAGATAATTGTCTTGCTATGGCCGGGCGGTTGTGCTATAATAATTTTCGTTGGGCGGCCAAGCCGTTATTGTGTGTGTGAGAGTGGGTGTTTTCCCGCTCTTTTATTTTGAGAAGCAGGAGGACGCGCCGGATGAAGGTCACGGAGACCGTCGAGGGCATCGTCAAGGCAAAAATCGAGGAGCTCGGCTTCGAGCTCTACGAGGTCGAATATGCCAAGGAATTCGGCCAGATGAACCTCGTCGTCACCATCGACGCGCCGGACGGCGTTAAAATCGAGGACTGCGAGCGCGTGAGCCGCGCCATAGAGCCGCTCATCGACGCGGCCGACCCGATCAGCGAAGCGTACTACCTGATCGTATCCAGCGTGGGGCTTGACCATCCGCTCAGGAAGGACCGCGATTTCACGCGCAATCTCGGCGAAAAGATCGAGGTCAGGCTTTACGCGCCCATCGAGAAGAAAAAGGAATACGCGGGCAGGCTCGCCTGCTTCGACGCGGAGAGCTTCACACTGGCGCTCGACAACGGCAAGGAACTGCGCATCCCCCGAAAGGATGCCGCGCTCGTGCGCCCGTGGATTGATTTCCGTTAACGAGATAAAATTGGGAGGAGTAAACATGAACGCCGAATTCATCGAAGCCCTGAACGCCATAGAAAAGGAGCGCGGCATCAATAAGGATGTGCTCATCGACGCCTTCGAGGCGGCGCTGGTCGCGGCTTATAAGCGCAACTACAATACCACCGGCACCGTGCGCGCGGTGGTGGACAGGGATACCGGCGAGGTGCAGATATTCGCAAGCAAGACGGTCGTTGAGGTCGTGGAGAACCCCACGATTGAAATTTCCATCGAACAGGCCAAGCGCATCAACACCCACTACGAGGTGGGCGACGTGCTCGAGGAGGAGTCCAACCCCAAGAATTTCGGTCGCATCGCCGCGCAGACCGCCAAGCAGGTGGTCGTGCAGCGCATCCGCGAGGCGGAGCGCGGGGTCATCTTCGAGGAGTATGTCGAGAAGGAAAACGAGCTCCTCACCGCCATCGTGCAGCGCGTCGAGAAGAACGGCGTTTATGTGGAACTGGGCAAGACCGACGGCCTGCTTGCTATGAACGAGACCATCCCGGGCGAGGAATACGGCACGAGCGACCGCATCAAGGTCTATGTCCTCGAGGTCAGGAAGACCAGCAAGGGCCCGCAGGTGCTCGTTTCCCGTACGCATCCGGGGCTCGTCAAGCGCCTCTTCGAGCTCGAGGTGCCCGAGATTATGTCGGGTATCGTGCAGGTTAAGTCCATCGCACGCGAGGCGGGCTTCCGCACGAAGGTGGCCATGCACTCGACCGATTCGCAGGTGGACGCCGTAGGCGCGTGCGTCGGCCAGAAGGGTATCCGCGTGGAGCGCATCGTGAGCGAGCTGCACAATGAGAAGATCGATATCATCGAGTGGGACAGCGACCCCGCGGTCTACATCGCCAAGGCGCTGAGCCCCGCGAAGGTCCTGATGGTCTACATCAACGAAAGCGAAAAGGCCGCCAAGGTGGTCGTGCCCGACACGCAGCTCTCCCTTGCCATCGGCAAGGAGGGACAGAATGCGCGCCTCGCCGCCAAGCTCACCGGCTGGAAGATCGACATCAAGAGCCAGTCGCAGGCCGAGCGCGAGATGGACCTCTACGAGGAATCCCTCGAGGAAGAGGCCGAAAACGACGGGAGCATTTCGGAGGAGTAATGGCCGAGAAGAAAACGCCCATGCGCATGTGCGTTGCGTGCAGGCAGATGACGCCCAAAAAGCAGCTCATCCGCGTCGTGCGCACGCCGGAAAACGAAATTAAACCGGACCCGACGGGCAAGGCCTCGGGCAGGGGCGCGTATCTGTGCAGGAACGCGCAGTGCCTGGAGAAGGCGAAAAAGTCGCGCGCGCTCGACCGGGCGCTCGAGCAGAAGGTGGGGGACGAAGTCTTCGCATTGCTCGAAAAGGAGATCGGTATTGGCTGACGATAAAAAGCTGCGCGGAGCCCTCGGGCTTGCGATGAAGGCCGGCAAATGCGCCGCAGGCGATTTTGCCTGCGAGAAGCTCGTGCGCGCGGGCGGAGCACGACTGGTCGTGCTGGACGGCGGGGCGAGCGGGAATACGAAGGACAAGTACCGGGGGATGTGTGCGCGCCTGGGGATCCCGCTGATCGAGGTTGAGGATATGGGCGACGCAATCGGCAAGCCGGGCAGGATGATTGCGGCGGTGGCGGACGAGGGATTTGCGCGCCTGATCGCCTCGGCCGGGCAGGAAACAAACACGGGGGTAGAATAATGGCAAAAGCAAAAATCATGGATTCGGCGAAAGAACTCGAAACGCAGGCGAAGGAGCTGTTCGAACGGATCAAAAAGACCCATTCGGACATAGGCGGCACGCTCGCGGACGTGAGGCGCTTCGAAGCCATGCTCATAGAAAAAGAACGCAACGCCGCGCAGGAGCGCATCGAGGCGGAGCGTGTCGAGCGCCTCAAGGAGCTGCTTGAGTCCGAAGGCGATCTCGCCTATCACGGCGGCCGGGACGAGCCCGCCGCTCCCGAGAAGCAGCCCGCGCCCAAGGCGCCCGAAAAGGAAGTAGCCGCGAAGGAGGAGCCCGCGCCCGTCAAGGCGTCGGCGTCGCCCGCGACACCCGAAAAGATGGAGGAACCCGCGCCGGCCCCGATAAAAGCGCCGGAAACCGTTCCGACCCCCGCGCCGGCCTCGCCAGCAACGCAGGCCGCGGAAGCGCCGCAGAAGCCTGCCGCGCGGAGGAACGACGGGTATCAAGCGCAGCCGCAGGTGCAGAACGTATACGACCGCCAGCGCGACAGGAGGCCTTCTTCTGACAGGCCGCCGCACGAAGGCGGCTATCAGCAGCGCGAGGGCGGCTATCAACCGAGGACCGACAATAGGCCGCCGCGCGAAGGCGGCTATCAGCAGCGCGAGGGCGGCTACCAGCCGAGGACCGACAACCGGCCGCCGCGCGAAGGCGGCTATCCGCCGCGCGAGGGCGGCTACCAGCCGAGGACCGACAACCGGCCGCCGCGTGAAGGCGGCTATCAGCAGCGCGAGGGCGGTTACCAGCCGAGGACCGACAACAGGCCTCCGCGCGAAGGCGGCTATCCGCCGCGCGAGGGCGGCTACCAGCCGAGGACCGACAACAGGCCTCCGCGCGAAGGCGGTTATCCGCCGCGTACGGATACGCGGCCGCCGCGCGAGGGAGGCTATCAGCAAAGGGATGGCTTCAGGCCGCGCGAGGGAGGTTTCCAGCAGAGGGACGGCTTCAGGCCGCGCGAGGGCGGTTTCCAGCAAAAGGACGGCTTCCCGCCCAAGGAC
>DATMYG010000074.1:0-3291 GCA_035561055.1 Clostridia bacterium
GTTGAAAAGCTGCGTGTGCTGGGCTGCTTCGAGGGCATGCACGAGGCGAACCAGATCACGCTGTTCGGGTTTTAGTTTATCACAATTAAAAACGCCGCCTACGGGCGGCGTTTCCTTTTCGACGTTACTTTTCAAACAGCCCCGCGAGGCTTTCCCCATACGGCTCCCTGCAAATCCCCTTCTCCGTCACGATGGCCGTGATGAGGGAATGATCCGTCACGTCGAAGGCGGGATTGTAGCATTTCACGCCCGCGGGGGCCATGGGCTTTTCATAGAACTTGGTTTTGATCTCCTCGGGATCGCGCAGTTCGATTCTGATATCGTCCCCGCGCGCGCAGGAAAGGTCGATGGTCGAGGTCGGGCCAAGCACGTAGAAAGGGATGCCGTAATGCTTTGCTAGGATGGCGACGCCGCTCGTGCCGACCTTGTTGGCAACGTCCCCGTTGGCGGCCACGCGGTCGCATCCGACGAAGCACGCCTGCACCCAGCCGTTTTTCATGACGATGGAGGCCATGCTGTCGCAGATGAGCGTCGCGTCCACACCGGCGCGGGATAATTCGTAGGCGGTCAGCCGCGCGCCCTGCAGAAGCGGACGCGTTTCGTCCGCGAACACCCGGAATGTCAGCCCGCGCTCCGCCCCGAGAAGAATCGGTCCCAGCGCCGTGCCGTATTTTGAGGTCGCAAGCGGCCCCGCGTTGCAGTGCGTGAGGATGCCATCCCCGTCTTTGAGCAAAGTCAGCCCATATTCAGAAATCGCCTTGCATTTGGCGATGTCGTCCTCGTGAATGGCGACGGCCTCATGCCGAAGATTCGCAAGCAGTTCATCCCGGGGACTGTCGAAGTTGCGCTTCGCCACATCGAGCATCCTTCCGATGGCCCAGCTCAAATTAACCGCTGTCGGGCGGGAGGAATCGAGGTATGCGCCGAACTTCGCGAGCTTATCATAAAACGCCCGCGGCTCGGCCTCGCCGATGCCTTTCGCGACTAGATACATGCAGTACCCCGCGAATATGCCGATGGCGGGCGCGCCGCGCACGCGAAGGGAAACGATGGCCTCGTACATATCCTCCGCCCTTTCCGGGTGGATTTCCTTTTCCTCGCCCGGCAAAAGCGTTTGGTCGAGTATCCAGAGCTCGTCGTTTTCGGTAAGCCTGATGTTGTCCATGCCGTTCTCCGAGTCGTTTGATGGATTCAGTATAGAGCGCGGGCGCTCCGGGCGCAATGGGGGAGAACCGTCTCCGGGGGGATTATGACGTTCCAGCAAGCACTGTTCGGGGAGAAAGAAAAGGCTTACCCTTGCATTTTTCCGTATCGGGAATATAATAGTACCAAATTGAATCGAAACCGTTGATTAAGAGGAGTACTCATAACCGCGAATGTACAGAGAGCCGCCGACGGTGCGAATGCGGTGTTTCAGGTTATGACGAATGGGCTTATGAGGGTGGCCCGAAAGGCGAAAGCCGAGTAGGCGTCGACGGAACATCCCGGCCGTGACACGGGAAGCGCATGACGGTGCGCGCTCATCGGGTGGCTTGCGGAGTTTTGCCTCCGTTCCTTATGGGAACGGGGGCTTTTCTGTTACTCGTCGACGCGGCGGGCGCAGGTAACGGCGTACAGATAATTTTGAAAGGATGGTTTTATGGAAAAGAAAAGGATACTGACGGGGGACCGCACGACGGGGCCGCTTCATCTCGGGCATCTGGTGGGCAGCCTGCAAAACCGCGTGCGGCTGCAGGATGAGTACGATACCTTCATCCTGCTTGCGGACGTACAGGCGCTGACGACCCATTACCAGAACCCCGCACTGATGGCCGAGAGCATCTATCAGGTGGCGATCGACAATCTCGCCGCGGGGCTTGATCCCGAAAAGATCACCCTCATCCAGCAATCGAGGGTCGCGGCCATTGCGGAATTGACGGTGTTTTACTCGATGCTCGTTTCGGTTAACGTGCTCAGGCATAACCCCACGGTCAAGACGGAAGCGGCGCAGTACGGCTACAATGACTTGACCTACGGCTTCCTCGGCTATCCCGTGAGCCAGGCAGCGGACATTACCTTCTGCAACGCGGACCTTGTGCCCGTAGGGGGGGACCAGCTCCCGCACATGGAGCTTGCCCGCAAGATCGCGCGCAGGTTCAACGAGCTGTACGCGCAGGGCGGGGAACTCGTCAAAGTACCGCGGGAGCTTTTGAGCGCGACGCCGCGCCTTCCCGGTCTTGACGGCAACAGCAAGATGGGCAAGTCCCTCGGCAACGCGGTGTACCTTTCGGACGACGTGGACACGGTAGACCGCAAAATCCATTCCGCCGTGACGGACGTGAACCGCATCGCCGTCACCGACCGGGGCAACCCGGATATCTGCACGGTGTACGCGTACCACAAGGCCTTCAACGAGGGGGAGCAGGCCGACATTTCTCATATGTGCCGCAGCGCGCAGATCGGCTGCGTGGCCTGCAAGAAGCGCCTCGCCGCGAAACTTAACGAACTGCTCGCGCCGATGCGCGAGAAAAGGGCATATTACGGGCGGCACAGGGACGAGGTGCGCGCGCTGATTCTTGCGGGCAGCGAAAAGGCGAACCGTATCGGAAACGAAACGATGGACCGGGCGAGGGAAGCGATGCGGCTTGCGATCTGACGCATGCCCGTTGCGATGGCGAAACGCCGAGCCGCAATGACACTCTCCGTATAATCGCCATATATTGAAGCAACGATATGATTGCGTTCGATAAGGAGAATGCCGATGTATTACGATCTGTGCCCTCACCCGGCGTGTCCGGTTTCGTTGTACGAATCCCTGCAGGGCAAGTATTTCGTGGGCTTGAGCCGCGAGGAGTTCGGCGGCGGCAAATACGCCTGGGCGGGGTTGTTCAACCCCACGGATTCCGGGGTGCTGCTGTTCGCCAACGTGTTTACCGTGGGCAACGTTACGGAAATCCCCTTTTCGTTTCAGATCTGGCTTAACGCCCGCGTTCAGGGGCCTGCGCACCTGACTGATATGCAGAGCCCTTCAAATGTGGCCATATGCCCGCTTCCCGAACCGAAGGTTCGGTTTTTGTACGCGGAGAACACCGACGCGGAGCCCACGGGCGGCACGCTGATTTTCGGCCGCCGCTGCCCTGCCGAAACGACAATCGTCTCCGAGGAGGACGGCAAATTCATCATCCCGCCGGGCGGGAATTTCCTCGTCAATCTTCTTCCCCCGGAAACGAGCGATGAAAAAATACAGGGGCGCGTGGCTTTTGGCTGGTGGGAGGAGCCCTGCGAATAATCCGCGGGGTTGCCGCGCTGCGT
>DATMYG010000075.1:0-9032 GCA_035561055.1 Clostridia bacterium
GTTTATAATAGCATGTCAGATTGTATTTGGATGCGTTCTTCTCGGATTCCGTCATACTCGGCCTTTCCGAGGCGGTCAAGCTGTTGGATGGGAGGAATCAGGAACAGACTTGAAAATCATGAGTAAGGCCCGCGGTGTGCCGCGGGCCTTGCCCTCATATTCGTTTTATACGGATTCTTCCTGCGCCTGCACATCAGCAGGCGCTCTCTTTCTCTGTCAAAAACCGCGGTCAGGTTCAGGCTTTCATGCCAACGACTCTCCTTACTGCGCTTCGGCTACCTTCATCATGATAGCGCATTCGATGCGCTTGCGGAACAGTTCGCAGCCATATTCATATACGCCCGTGATCTCCCCCGTCGCATGGTACGCGTTGGCGGCACACCCGCCGGAGCAATAGAGCTTTGCCCAGCAATTTTCGCATTGCGGGCGGGAGGCGACGTTGCAGCCGCGGAACTTTTCCCGAAGCGCCATATTCGTAACTCCATCCCAAACGTTGCCCATGCTGTACTTCGGGTCGCCCACAAACTGATGGCACGGGAAAAGCTCGCCCCAGGGCGTGACCGCAAGGTATTCCGTGCCGGAGCCGCAGCCGGAAAGGCGCTTGTAGATGCAAGGGCCGTGTTCCAAATCGATCATATAATGATAGAAGGTCAGGGGTCTTCCTTCGCGCTCACGCTTGAGCATCTCCTGAGCAAGCTTTTCATACTGCTTCATCAGAACGGGCAAATCCTCCTCCGTCAGCGCGCAGGGGTCGTCCGGCGGGCAGACCACGGGCTCCATGCTCAGCTGTGTGAACCCAAGGTCGGCCATATGGAGGATATCGTTCGTAAAGTCGGTATTGTGGTGCGTGAACGTCCCCCTGATGTAATAGCCGCGCTCCCCCCGCTCCCTCGCAAACTTCCGGAACTTCGGTACGATAACGTCATAGCTCCCCGCGCCCGCGAAATTCCGGCGGAAGCGATCATGAACCTCCCTGCGCCCGTCGAGGCTCATGACGACATTGTGCATTTCCCGGTTGCAAAAGTCGATCACCTCGTCGTCCACAAGCACGCCATTCGTCGTCAGCGTAAAACGGAACCGTTTCTTGGCATCCTCCTCGCGGCTTCGCCCGTAGGCAACGAGTTGTTTTACAACAGCCCAGTTCATCAGCGGCTCACCGCCGAAGAAATCCACTTCAAGGTTCGTTCGCCTGCCCGAGTGCGCGATGAGGAAATCAAGCGCCTGCTTGCCGACCTCAAAGCTCATTAGCGCGCGTTCCCCCTGATACTTGCCCTGGCTTGCGAAGCAATAGGAGCAGTTTAGATTACAGGTATGGGCGACATGCAGGCACAGCGCCTTGATCTCATCGTTCTTTTTCTTGAGAGCATCCGCCATACCCATATACAGATCTTCGGTGAAAAGCTGTCTGCTTTCCCGGAGGCTTTCGATTTCCCCGATGCACGCGGCTACGTCCGCGTCACTCACCCCGGGATAACGCGCGGCGACCGTGCGGATGATGTCTTCCCGTGGGGTCTTCCCATACAGCGCGATAATATCGTAAGCCACGTCGTCCACAGCATGAACCGCACCGCTGTAGGTGTCCAAAACGATATTAAAGCCGTTGAGCTTATACTGGTGTATCATCCATTCTCTCCCGTAATAATACAAAAGGCGGGATGAACCATCCCACCTGATTGCCGCTTTATCATCTTTGTCAGTTGTTCTCGCAGGGCTGGTTGGCTACGCCGCAGGAGGTTTTGCACGCGGACTGGCAGGAAGTCTGGCATTCGCCGCAACCGCCTTCGCAGTCGACCAGATTGCGGGTGTTTAACGTGCGGATGCGGCCGGCGTTCTCGCAGGGCTGGTTGGCTACGCCGCAGGAGGTTTTGCACGCAGACTGGCAGGAGGTTTGGCATTCGCCGCAGCCGCCCTCGCCATTTGCCAGATTGCGGGTATTTAAAGTTTTAATATGATTCATTTCGTTCGCTCCTACTTCATCAGGCTTTACACATTTATGAATGATAGCATGAGTTCCGTTTGCGCGTCAAGGCTTATTCGGCCAGTGTAAGAATTCTCTCGGGCAGCAGGTCGGATGAGCTTTTCAGATGGATTCCCTCGCCGATGGAATACTGCATGTATTCGACAATATCCTGCGTGAGCTCTTCTCCCGGCAGCAACAGCGGAATCCCCGGCGGATATGCCCAGACAGTTTCCGCGCTGACGCGCCCCAAAGCTTCACAAAGCCTTGCAGCCTTCTTTCGGCGGTTTTCGGTTTCCCACGGCGCCAGTGCGCGCCCGGGGATCGTCGGCAAGGGAAACGGCGTCGGCGCGCACGGCTCCGTTCCTTCATCGATTGCGAGCAGCGCGTCCGCGAACGCGTCGAGCGCGTCCGCCGTATCCCCCATGCCCGTCATGGCGACGATATGGCGCGTGCAGGCCAGCTCAACCTCGATGTGATGTTTATGCCGCAGAAGATCGCTTAACGCCGCGCCCGTCAGTGTCGTTTTAGCCGTACAGACGACAAGCTTTGAAGGGTCGCGCGTCCATGGGCTTTTGAAAAGTGAGAGGTTTTGCATTCCTTCGGCTCGCCGGGAAAAGCGTGTCAGCCGATCTCGCCATTCCTCGAACAGATCGCGTCCTCTTTCCTCCACTAAGGCCGTGCAGCCGCTGATCGACGCCATAAGCAGATAGGACGGGCTGCTCGTTTCAAAGATCGAGAGGGCCTGAGCAACGGCGTTCTTCTCAATCAAATCGCCCTTGAGGTGAAGCGCAGCGGTTTGCGTCAGGCTCGGCAGGGTTTTGTGCAGGCTGTGGATAGCGATATCCGCGCCGCCGGCCAAAGCACCCCCGGGGAAGCCGCAACCAAAGCCGAGATGCGCGCCGTGCGCCTCATCCACGAGCACCGGAACGCCCTTTGTGTGCGCGATTCGCGAGATCGCCTCAATGTCGCTGACTACGCCCTCGTAGGTCGGGCTGGTCAGGATGACGAGCTTCGCATCCGGATTCCGCTCGAGCGCGGCGGACACATCCATGGGCTTCAGCGCGCCGGAAATTCCGGTTCCCGCGTCAATTTCCGGTATCAGGTAAACGGGTCGCGCGTGCCGCAGCAAAAGCCCGTTATATACGGAGCCGTGGCAATTACGCGCAACGATCGCCCTGCCGCCCTCGGGCAGCGCCGCCCGGATTCCCGCGAGGATGCCGCAGGTGCTGCCGTTCACGAGCCAGAACGCCTGTTTGCTGCCCCACAGGGCCGCCATACGGTCCATCCCCTCGCGCAGGACGCCTTCCGCGCCGTGCAGATTATCAAACCCTTCGATCTCGGTCATGTCGCAGTCCGCCGCGAGCTTTGCAAGATACGGGGCAAGCGAAGCGTTGCGCTTATGTCCCGGCATATGCATAGGCAGTTTTGCGTTCTTATTACGAACGATATATTCAAGTAAATCCATTCTATCTCCGGCTTCCGAGTTGTGGAATTATTCTTGGTATATGATGCAAAAAATCAAAAAAGCCAGACATCGTCCAGCTTCTTCTGGTCGGGGCGAGGTGATTTGAACACCCGGCCTTTTGGTCCCGAACCAAACGCGCTACCAAACTGCGCTACGCCCCGAAAAAAATGGAGCCAACACAGGGACTCGAACCCTGGACCTGCGCATTACGAATGCGCTGCTCTACCAGCTGAGCTACGTTGGCCCGACGCGTGTGCGTCAACGATTTTAAATTATAGCATAGGTTTCATGTCCTGTCACTAGCTTTTTTTGATTTCATCGCGCTCAGCTGTATTCCCTGCAGGATGCCGCCGCCTGTATGACTTCGTCTCTGGTGGCAAGCGCGCGCACCTCGAATTCCTCGATGTGCATGTCTTTTTCGGGCTTCACATATACCGCGCCATTCTCGGGTATGGGCAGTATACCGGATCTTGAAGAGGTGTTTTCCTCGATGGCCGCTGCGACCACGGGATGCACGCGCACGAGATAGTGCTTGGCCGTGTCGGTATTAATGTCTCGCATAAGCCTTCTTCGCACGCGCAGCAGCATCGTTTCACCCGAGAGCACCTTGCCGTCTCCGCCGCAGTACGGACAGGGAGATTGCAGCGTATTCGAGATGCACTGGCGCGTCTTCTTGCGCGTCATTTCCACAAGGCCGAGCTGCGTGATGCCCAGCACGTTGGATTTCGTCCTGTCCTTGGCGAGCTCCGTGCGAAGGGTCGCGAGCACACGCTCCTTGTCGGCGATCTCGTCCATGTCGATGAAGTCCACGATAATGATGCCACTGATGTCGCGAAGGCGGAGCTGGTGCGCGATCTCCCGCGCGGCTTCGCAGTTGGTTTCGGTGATGGTTTCCTGCAGATTGTCGGTCCCCACGTATTTGCCCGTGTTCACGTCGATGGTTGTGAGGGCTTCGGTCTGGTCGATGATGATATACCCGCCGTTCTTCATCCAGACCTTGCGCCCGAGCGCCTTTCGGATCGCATCGTCGAGGCCGAGCGCGTCGAACATATCGGGTATTTTATCGTACAGCTCCACCTTGTCCCGCAGCACCGGCGAGATGATGCCCGCCACGATCTGCACCCGGTCGAAAAACTCCCGGTCGTTGATGACGAGGCGGCCGATATCCGGCGTGAAGATATCGCGTATCGTGCGAAACACGAGCGGCTCCTCCGCGTGCAGCAGGCGGGGCGCGGACACCATGTTGCTCTTTTGGAGGATGCGCTCCCACAGGCGCGAGAGGAAGACGTAGTCCGCCTCAAATTCCGCGTCGCTCTTGCCTATGGCCGCCGTGCGCACGATGGCGCCCATGGCACCTCTGCCCGCCACGCGCTCGAACGTAGCCTTGAGGCGCATGCGCTCGGCCTCGTCCTCAATGCGGCGGGATACGCCGATGTAATCGACCGAAGGCATTAAAACGAGCGTGCGTCCCGGCAGCGTGATGTTGGTCGTCACCCGCGCGCCTTTCGTTCCCACGGGCTCCTTGACGATCTGCACCATGATCTCCTGGCCAACCTTGACGATATCGCGGATGTTGGGAATGCCGTTGGGGATCAGCGGCGTTTCGCCGTTAAAGGTAAATTCGGATTTATCCGTCTGGATATCCCCCGCATACAGGAACGCATTGCGCTCAAGGCCGATATCCACGAACGCCGCCTGCATGCCGGGCAGCACGTTCTGCACCTTGCCCTTGTAGATATTGCCGACGAGCCTCTCGCGCCCCCTGCGCTCAATGTATACCTCGCTGGGCGCGCCGTCCTCCGCGAGCACCACACGCGTCTGGTACGGATTGATGTCGACGAAAATCTCCCTCTTCATGCGTATCCCCCAAATTTCATATAGGTACGCTCCTGCCGTTCTCAAAAAATACGGCGTCCCGGTGAATACTGTAATCCGCACTCTCCCCCGCCCGCCCGAGAAGCTCCTTGACGAACACGTCCGGATTCAGGCTGCCCGAGGCGTTGAGCACACCCGCAAGCCGGAGAGCGACGGAATTTTCATCCGTCCGGCCGAATTTTGCCAAGAGAACCTGCGGCCGAATGTCGGTCGGCTTCACGCCGCCCTTGGTGCGCTTGTCGACCACGATGGGGCCGGACAGGAGCGCTTCGAGCGCGGATTGAAGCTTAGCCTCGTCCGACGCGCCTTCGAAAACAATGGTATATTCCGCGCGCGCAAGCAGCGCAGTCAGGGAAGGCAGTTTCTCCCCGGCATCGTACGCCACCAGCACGCGAAAGCCCGAGGGCAGTGCAGCGTTGAGTGCTTCGGCGAATTCCCGGCAGGGCATATCCCGCTCGAGGTGGATATCCAGCCACTCGGCGTCGCTCGTCGTGCCGGTCGAAAGCGCTGTGGCGAACGCAAGCACGGGATGCGGGTTAAAGCCCTGCGAATAGCAAACCGGCGTGCCCGCGCGCCTAAAGGCGCGGCCGAAGAGCCTCTGCACATCCAAATGGGAGACGAAGCGCGCCTCGTCCCGTTTAGAAAATCTTGCAATAATCCGCATAGTTTTTGCCGAAGCAGCCGTTGCAACCTTGCCTGCAGTCCCCGGTTTTCGAGACGCGATAGGCCGCTTCGCGTTCCTTCTTCAAGTATTCCGCCGTCACCAGCATGTCGATGTGCTCCCAGGGCATGCGCTCGTCAAGCGCTCGTCTCCGGTTGGCGTAGTAGGCCGGACTGATCGCGTGCTCCGCGAACGCCCCGTCCCACGCGTTTTTGTCAAAGCGCTCGTCCCACGAGTCGAAGCGAGCGCCGCGCCTCCACGCGCTCTCGAGCACGGGCGCAAGCCTGCGGTCTCCCCGCGCAAACACGGCTTCGAGCACGCTAACATCCGGCGCGTGATATGAGAACTCCGCGCCGCGTATGCCCTTGAGCGCATCGCGAAGAAGGCGCTGCTTGCGCACGAGCTCCTCCTTCGTATCCTGCGGCTCCCACTGGAAAGGCGTAAACGGTTTGGGCACGAAGGAGGACGCGCTTACGCTCAGCCTCAACCCCTTGCCGCGCTTCTCTTTGGGCGTTTGGTAAAAGCGCGCGCTCACCTTTCTGGCAAGCTCGGCGATTCCCAGGATATCCTCATCCGTTTCCGTGGGAAGGCCGATCATAAAGTACAGCTTGACTCCGTCCCAGCCGGACTCGAACGCGTCGCCCACGGCGCGCAGCAGGTCTTCCTCATCCACGCACTTGTTGATGACGTCCCGAAGCCTTTGCGTGCCCGCCTCCGGAGCGAAGGTCAGGCCCGCTTTTCTCACGCTTTGCATCCGCTCGAGATCCTCCTTCAGGTAGGAGTCGATCCGCAGCGAGGGCAGGGAAACGGAAACGCGCCTGTTCCCGAATTCGTCCATAATCGCGGGCACAAGCTCGTGGATGCGCGAGTAGTCGCCGGAGCTGAGCGAAAAGAGGGATACCTCGTCGTATCCCGTGCAGGCGATGAGTTCCCGCGCCTGGCCGAGCAGCGTGTCGAGCCTGCGCTCGCGCACGGGCCTGTAGATAAAGCCAGCCTGGCAGAAACGGCAGCCGCGCGTGCAGCCGCGAAAGAGTTCGAGCGCCACTCTGTCGTGCACGATGGACATATAGGGGACGACGGGCTTGCCAAGATACGGCGCTTTGTCGAGATCGCGCACGACCCGGCGGGCGATCGAGTCCGGCGCTTCGGGTACGAGCTTATGCAGACCCGCGAAAAGCCCGTCGTCATAATATTGCGCTTCGTAGAGGGAAGGCACGTAGACGCCCTCGATCCGCGCGAGGCGGCAAAGCTTATCCGCCCGGGAAAGCTTCTCCCTCTTGCATGCGATGAGCGCGCCCGCGACGTCCTGTATCAGCTCTTCTCCGTCGCCGATCATGACGGCATCCATAAAGGGCGCGATGGGTTCCGGATTGCAGGCGCACGGCCCGCCGCACAAAATAATGGGATTATCCTCCCCCCGTTCCTTCGGGTCGAAGGGTATTTCCGAGAGCTCCAGCATGGTTAAAATGTTGGTATAACACATCTCGTACAGAAGCGAAAAACCCAGCGCGTCGCATTCCTGGACGGGCCGCTTCGTCTCAAGCGTGAAGAGGGGCAAGCCCTGCGCGCGCATGGCCTGCTCCATATCCGTCCACGGGGCGAAAACGCGCTCGCAGATCGTATCCTCGCGGGAGTTGAGGATATGATATAGGATTCGCGAACCCAGGTGCGACATGCCTATTTCGTATACGTCCGGAAAGCAGAGCGCGAAGCGAAGCTCGGCATCCTTCTTTTGCGTCATGTTCAGTTCCGCGCCGGTGTAGCGCGCGGGCTTTTCAACCCCCGACAACAGCCTGTCCGGTATATGTACGGTGCTCAATGCATCCTCCAAGCCTTTTCTCGTTTCAGTGTATCACCATGTTCGCCTTTGGTCAATCGATGCGGAGAGAAGCGATTGCAGCGTAACATTTTCTCCCCATTTTGCACTGCCCTCGTACAAATCGTTTTCATTGAGCGCGCCAAGCTCGCGCATATTCCTGCCGACGACGATGAAGCGCGTGTATTGCCCCGTGACCGCCAGGCGAAGCGCGTCCCCCGCGCGGGTATCGCCCGCAAGGGCGACCGTGCGCACGCTCACGCAGCGCGCGGCGCCGAGCGCGGAATTCCGCCTGAGCATCGCCCCCACCCGTCCGCCGCGGCTTTTGACAAGTTCCTCGAAGGTGGAAATCAGCACGAGCGCGGCCGCAGCCGCCGTCAAATAAAAGCTTCCTCCGCGAAGAAACAGCACGACGGACACTCCCCCCATAAGCAGGGATACGGCGAAGCCTGCAATCCCGAGCGTCGCGCGCACCGCCCGCCCGGAGAACCGGCGCTCTAACAGTGCGCGCAGCATCGCCGAACCGTCGAGCGGAGGCGCGGGCAGGAGATTCGCGAACGCGAGCAGCGTATTGATGCTGCCGAAAAGCGCGACGTTCGCGCTCGCAAGCAGCCCGCTTTGGTGGACGAGGGCCGCGGCGATCCCCGCGGTGAGGCTGAATACGGGACCCGCGGAGGCGATGGCAAGCTCATCTCCCAGCGTCGGCGGTACGCCGCCGAGCTTTGCCGAAAGGCCGAGCGGCTCTATGACGATCTCTGCGATCTGCAGCCCGCAGGCATACGTCATTGCCGCGTGCGCGGCTTCGTGAAGCGAGAGGGAAACAAGTGTGAGCAGGAACGCGTATCCGTTGCCGGTGAAGAAAGCGAGCAGCGCCGGTAGCAGAAAAAGCGCGTTCAGCCGAACGCGCGTTTTACCGATAGCAAAGAGCGTAAAGCTCATTGCTCCAGATCGAGATTCAGGTAGGAGAGCGGATCGAGAGGCCTTCCCTGCCGTTTTACCGAGGCGTACAGCGCCATTTTAGCCGGGATGCCGCCCAGCTCATCTCCGGCGGACAGGGGCTGGCCCTTTTCCAGCGAAAGCTCGGTCAAGCCATAGATCGTAAGCGCGGTGTCCTCGCCCATGTCAAGCACGACGAAGGGGCCTAAAAGCGCGTCCTCGCCCAGATCCTCAACCTCGCACGCGGCGTTGATGAGTACGCTCTGATCCGTTTTGGCGATGAGCTTGATGAGAGTGTCCTCCTCGAGCATCTCGGACG
>DATMYG010000076.1:0-6054 GCA_035561055.1 Clostridia bacterium
CCCTTCACGAGATCGCCGATGGGGAACATTGCGCGCGCGAGCTGCGCCTGCGTCAGGCCCGCGAGAAAGTAGGTCTGGTCCTTGTCGGCGTCCGCCGCGCGAAGGAGCCGCGCGCACCCCCCGCCCCTTTCCAGCTGCGCGTAATGCCCGGTGGCCATAGCGCCGGCGCCCGCCGCGAGGGCAAGATCCAGGAAGGCTTTAAATTTGATTTCGCAGTTGCACAATACGTCCGGGTTGGGCGTGCGCCCCGCCTTGTATTCCGTAAGGAAATAGGAGAATACGCGCTCCCGATACTCCCTTGCGAAATTGACGGTATAGTGCGGGATGCCGATACGCTCGCAGACGCGGCGCACATCCTCGCGATCCTCGGCGGCCGTGCAGACGCCCTCGTCGTCCGCCTCTTCCCAGTTGTCCATAAAAACGCCCGTCACGTCAAAGCCCCGCTCCTTGAGGAGCAGGGCCGCAACCGAGGAATCCACCCCACCGGACATGCCGACGATCACGCGGTCGTTCCCGATATCAGCCATCGCTATTCCTCCGAAACGAGCCCGGGGCTTTTCACGAGCGGATTGCCCAGATACAGCTCCGCGATTGCGCCGAGCTTTTTGCCATCCTCCAGCATCCATACGCGCTCGACGTAGGGAAGCTCCGCGAGCGTGTTAATCACGCCGTACACGAACATCAATTCGCGCCGCTCCCCTGGGATGGGCGAGTCCGCGGTCGCGATCATTTCGCGCAGCTTTTCGGAAAAGCCCGCTTTCCAGTCGACCACCGCCGTGCCGTTTGAAACGTAGACGCCGGCGAGATCGTCCGCGGTAAAGGCCGCATAGGCGACGCCCGGGTCCGCGGGGCCCGCGAGCAGCTCCCTCAAGCGCAGCTCCGGGTCATACACGGAGGCGGAGGGCACAATGCGCGTTGCTTCAAGCAGCGCCAATCCTTCCTCGTCGGGGTAATACAGCGTCACGCCGCAGCCAACGACGCCGCGGAAATCGGTGCGTTCAAAATAATCCTCACACAGCGGCCGCCGGGTGCCGCCCTGCTCCAGTATGCTGATACGCACGCCGTCGAGCCCGGGAATATAGCTCGTAAGGGTCATCGTCAGCGCCGCGCACATGAGCAATTCCTCGATATCGGCGCCCTGCGGTCCATAGCCGAGCGTGAGGTCGAGGATATAGATTTTTTCGATGTCCTGCGGAACCGGCGGCGATTCGGGAGGCGCGTCGGTCTCCGTGCTCTCTTCCCAATTGGCGCCCGGCGTGGGAGAGACGGCGGGGCTTCCGGGAGTCAGGCTGGCCTTGCCCCCGTAATAATAGAATTCCGGTGCGCCGACGATGGAAATGCCCGCCGGCAAAACGGGCTCAAGGCTGTTTTCACCCCCGGCCGAATCCCCCGCGAGGAGCTTGTTGAAGAGAAGCCTAACCATATCCGCCGCGCTCGCGTTGACGGGATAGGTCAGCTCCGCCGTACGCGCCACGAGGAGCATACGCGAAACATCCGTGAAATACAGCGTGGCCGCGTGCGTTTCGTACGCCACGGCCTCGCCCTGCGTCTGGGTTGGGATGACCTCGTATTCCTGTTCCATGTTTTTCAGATATACGTCGAGCGCGTCGCTCACGCGCGAAATCGCGCCGAGCGGCCGCGCGTTGTAGCCCGGCTCCACGCCGTTGAAGAACACGTTGACGGATTCGATCCCCTCGGCGGCGTACACGGTCGCGGCAATGGCGGCGCGTGCCGTAAGCCACGAGCGAATCTCCGCGGGGAATTCGCCCGTAAAGTACACGTTGCACACGTCGAGCGAAAGCTCCACGTGCTCAAGGTACAGCCCTTCGGGCACGGAACGCCTGAGCAGCGCGCTTTCCGGCCCCGCGAGCAGGCCGTCGATCGCGGCTTCCGCGCGGCTCGTGCCCGTGCCGTAGGCGAGCGTATGTTCCTCGGGGTAGAGCTTGCGCCCATCCTCGGAGACGAAGTACAACTCCGCCGTGAAGTCCGCCTCCGCGCCGTCCCCGGCGGGAGGCGGCGTCGCCGTGCTCTCGGGGAGCGCGGGCGGATAATCCGCCTCCTGCGAACAGGCGGCGAACATGGGCGCAATTAAAACAAGCGCGAGCGAGAGCGAGACGAGCCTGATTCCCTTTTTCATCCGCTCGCTCCTTCCATAATCGCCTTGAAGGCGTAATAGCCCAGCTTATATAGGTTTCCCTCGCCGCGAAGCGGCACCTCCACGTTGGCGACCGTCCTCGCGTTCCCCGCCGCGTCCGTAATCTCGAGGTCGGAGAGCACATACGCCACCCCCGCAGCCGCGTCGATCCGGTAGGAATAGAGCGTATAGCCCGTGATCCTGCCCATGGAGAGCATCTCGGTTTCAAAATTCGCATAGGTGGGCTTTTGCATGCCGCCGCTCTCGGTTTCCGCGAACAGGACGTAAGCTTTCTCGTATTCCCCGCTCATCATGCGGTCGAGCGCGCATTTGGCGAGCGTGAGCGGAGAGAGCACGGCCTCCGCGTCGTACTCCATGGGCTCGAGCAGGTCGGAATTCGCCTGTTCGTTGGGGGGGAAACCCAATTCCTCGCGGGATACGCGCGCGCCCGCGCCGCTGCCGTCCAGATCGAAGAGCAGGTGCACACGCACATTCGGATCGTACGAGGTGATGGTGTTCACGATCGAACAGACCGCGAGCCGCCGGCACAAATACATCTCCTTTCGCGCCGCCTCGACGCGCGCGTCGTATTCCTCCTTGCTGATGAAGCCCGCGCTGAGGGACTGCCCGTTTTCCCGCTCGGCGTCGTCGAGTATGGCGGTATCGAAGAAGTCGCCGGAGAGCGTGACGTAGAGGATCGCGCCGTCGAGCGACACGTCCACGATCCTGGTGTTTGCGGGAATCACCTCGCTGACGTTGTTGGCAAGCGGCGGCACGCCCGAGAGGAGCTCGCGCACCATGGCTTTCTCGGGGCGCTCGCTTGAAAGAACCGTCAGCGTGCTCGTGACGCCCACGAGGTACGCCTCGTCCGCAAGCCTGTAAAACAGCTTGACCTGGATTTCGCGCGCGACGCCCGCCTCCGGATCGATCGCGGGCAGGTCCTCACGCACGCTGTCCTCCCCGATGCCGACGCTCGGCAGGAGCGCGCAGCCGGAGAGCGTGAGAAGGAGGAGCGCCGCAAGTGCGAGGAGCGCGGTGCGCGCACTCGGATGATGCTTAGGCGTCATCTTCGTCCTCCTTCCCGGCAAACGGGATGCGTACGATAAACGCGCTGCCGCGGCCCAGTTCGCTTTCCACGTTGATGTCGCCCCCGTGCATCGATACGATCTTTTCAACGATCGAAAGGCCAAGCCCCGTGCCGCCCGTATCGCGCGAACGCGCCTTGTCCACGCGGTAGAACCGCTCGAACACGTGCGGTATGGCTTCCTGCGGAATGCCTATGCCCGTATCCCGCACCTCAAGCAGCGCGTCCTCCCCGTCTTTCACAAGGCGCACGCGCACGCTCCCCTTGTCGGTATACTTGAGCGCGTTCTCCACGAGGTTGCTTACGACCTGATCGAGGCGGTTCGCTTCGCCCCGCACGATGATTTCCTCCGGCGTGGAGCAGGTGAGCTCAACGCCCTTTTTCTTCGCCATGGGCCGGAGCCGCTCCACGGCCTGGCGCGTTATTTTATCGAAGCGCACGCGCTCGGGCTGCAGGGGTTCCTCGCTCTGGTCGAACTTCACGAGGCGCAGCAGGTCGTTGATGACGCCGGACAGCCTGTCCACCTCGTGGCTGACGTCCCCGAAGAACTCCTTCATCAGCGCGGGGTCGGGATGGTCGTCGTATAAAATGGATTCTGAAAGAAGCTTCATCGTCGCGAGCGGCGTCTTGAGCTCGTGCGAGGCGTTGGAGACGAATTCGTCCCGGATGCGGTCGTGGTCCTCAATCTGCTCGCTCATGCGGTTGAACGCTTCACCCAGCTCCGCCATTTCATCCGAACCCTTGATGTCCACGCGTACGCCCGTCTGCTTACCCATGCGCCGTATGGCGCCGGTCAAAACCGCGATGGGCTTGGTCACAAGCCGGGAGAGTGCGAAGGTAAGCACCGCCATCACCAGCGCGACAAGCGTGAAGGCGATGGCGATCTGCCGGATGATCTCGGCGACGCTGTCCTCCACATCCTGCAGCAGCGCGCTGAACACGACCGCGCCCACATACACGCCGTCCGCCGTAATGGGCGCGGCATAGTACACGGCCCAAACGGAAGTATCCACGAGCCCCCACGCGGTCTGCTCGTCCGAGCCGCGCTCTATTTTATGGAAACCGAAAGAGGCCTCCTTGCCGCCGATGAGCACGTCGCGCACCTCGCGGTACGGCAGGCGGAAACCCGTCTGGTAGGAAGCGGAATCGAGCTGCACAACGGCGTCCGTATCCATGATGAGCAGGCGCCCGCCCATCTCCTGCGCGCGCCTGACGATGAGGGCGTACAGTTCGTTCGTGTCCGCGGCTAAGAGGTCGGGCGCAATTTCGAGGGAGAGCCGCGTCGTCTCCTCAAGCTGGGTCTGCGTGCGCTGCGTCACGAGGAAGGATTCCACGAGCATGGATACGATAAAGCTTATCGCCAGGAGCGCGATAAGCGTAACGAGCAAGTATATCGCCACCATGCGGGCGCGTATGGAGCCGAACAACCTTCTACTGCGCAAAGTAATAGCCAACTCCCCACTGCGTCAGGATGTATTCGGGATGGGTGTCGTCCTTCTCAATTTTTTCGCGGAGCCTGCGGATGTGCACGTCCACGGTGCGGATGCGCTTCTCCTGCTCCCGCTTGGAGGCGGCTTCCGCAAGGTAATCCCTGCCCCACAATTCATCGAGCAACTCCTCGCGGCTAAACGCCCTTCCGGGGTTGGTCATGAGGAAGCGCAATAAATCGAATTCCTTGCTGGTAAGCGACGCGTTTTCGCCGCGCACGACCACCGTGCGGCTCGAGATGTTGATAGTCAGATCCTTGGCCGTAATTTCCATGCGTGCAAGGTCCTTGGAGGAGCCCGCGCGGCGCAGGATCGTTTTGATGCGCGCCTTGACTTCGAGGATGTTGAAGGGCTTGGTCATATAATCGTCCGCGCCGAACTCGAGGCCGAGAATTTTATCCATATCCTCGCCCTTGGCGGTAAGCATGATAATGGGCGTCTCGCTCGTTTCCCGGATCGCCTGGCAAACCTCGATGCCCGAGAGCTTGGGCAGCATCACGTCGAGGAGCACGAGGTCGTAGTTTCCCTCACGGAATTTTGCGAGCGCCTCCTCGCCGTCGGCCGCGGAATCGGTTTCGTAGCCGTCCTGCTCGAGCGAGAACTTCAGCCCCTTGATGATCAGGGGTTCGTCGTCCACAAGAAGGATTTTTTTCGCCATAGCAGCCTCCAAAGCTTATGATTACAGCCATGCCGCGCCATTTGTAACATATTATAACATAGAATGAAGCGGGACAATGCGCAATTTATGAATTCGATATGAATTCGACATTTTTGCTTAATATGCTGTACAATCGCCGGGACTTTTTGCTATAATGACGTTTAAGCCGCACCCGGCGGCGTCAGCAATTACGAAAGGAAACAGCCTTGAAAAGAACAATTTCAATCATACTTGCGCTGATCCTGGCGCTTGGAATATCGCCCCTGTCCGCGGCGGCGGACGGCTTTGATCCGGACTCCGTCTCCACGCCTTACGTCTGCCTGATGGACGCGGCCTCCGGAACCGTGCTTTACGAAAAGGGCGCGTATGAGAAGGCCTTCCCCGCGAGCACCACGAAGGTCATGACCTGTATACTCGCCCTCGAGCTGGCCTCCGACATCAATGAGGTCGTCACCGTCGGGGACAGCGTGGAAACCAAGGGTTCCGTCATTAATATCCTGCCGGGAGAAAAGATGCCCCTAATCGATCTTCTTTACGGCATGATGCTCGAATCGGGCAACGACGCGGCACGGGCCATCGCCGAGCACTTTTCCGGTTCGGAGAGCGCGTTCGTCCAGAAGATGAACGAGAAGGCCCAGTCGCTCGGCATGACGGGCACGAGTTTCGTTAAATCCAACGGCCTGCATAAGGA
>DATMYG010000077.1:0-13879 GCA_035561055.1 Clostridia bacterium
GGCGTCCTTATACAATTGAGCGGGTGCTGCGTAAATTCAATAACATCCAAGCGGACGCCTTCTGGCGTCCGCTTGGATTGGCGCATATGTGATTGTTATTTTTACCGCGGGCGGCCGGATTTGGGGAGCGGCCGCGTCGCGCAGTAAACGGAAGGGTTCAGGCGGCGCGGCTTAGGTCGTGGACGTAGAGCCTGTCGCGGCGCACGATGGCGGCTTGACTATTGGCGCGGATGAGCTGCGCACGGCGTGCGCGCACCTTTCTTTCCTGATGGAAGGCGGCCGCGGCCATGACGCCGATTACGATGCCCGGCATGAGGAAGGAGAAAAACAATCCGAAGTAATTCATAGCTGCCTCCGCTGAAATATCTTTTTCAGAAACGCACGGGTCCGGCATATCGTTGCTTGTATGGAAATCCCGCGCTCTTTCTCGATTGCAAGCCCATTATAGTATCTTTTAAAGATACTGTCAATACCGGAACAAGGACTGTAAGGGGTATTTTTTTCACTTGCGGGAGATTTCTTTTTAAGATACAATAAGAAAAAACGCGGGAGGTGCGCATGAACCGTCTCAAGGAGCTCCGCAGGCTCCGCGGCATGAGCCAGGAGGAGCTGGGCCTTCTTTTGGGCGTGCAGAAGGCCGCCGTGTGCAAATACGAGGTCGGCCGCGTGCCGCTGCCCAACGACGTGCTCGTAAAGCTGTGCGACGCGTTCGACGTTACCTCGGACTATCTGCTCGGGCGGGACGAAATGGTGACGCCGCTCTTCAAGCAGCGCCCGAGCCTGCCCGCAAGCTTCCGCCCTGTGGAGGGGGCGGTGGGCGTGCCCCTCGTGGGGCGCGTTCACGCGGGGCTGCCCATCCTCGCGGACGAGAACATCAGCGAATACATCCCCGTGCCCGCGTACGACGTGGTCGCGGGCGAGTATTTCTATATGGAGGTCGAGGGGGACTGCATGGAGGGCGAGTTCATTCCCGAGGGGGCGCTCGTGCTCGTGCGACTCCAGCCAAGCGTGGAGAACGGCCGCATCGCGGTCGTACGCCTCGAGGACGAGGTGCTGCTTCGCAAGGTCAGGCTGGTGGGGGATTCCCTCATGCTCATCCCCGCCAACACGCGCTACGAGCCCATGATCGTACCCCGGAACAGCGCCGAGATCATAGGTCGCGTGGTAGAGGTGCGCATTCGCGGGCTCTAAAGGGCGCTTGGTGGCTTTTCCTGTCGCATTGGTTGAATTGCGTTTCCCGTCCCAATATAATATGGAAGGAATTCGGCGAGTCCGCATAAGGAGGCGTATCATGAAAAAGCTCATCCGGCTTGCGGCCGTGTTGCTCATCGCGCTGCTCCTTCCGGTTGCGGGCGCGTTCGCGGAAACAGGCACGCTGCTGCTCGGCGGGGAGAGCGATCAGCCCCAGACCACCCCCGCGCCGACACCGTCGCAGCAGAGCACGGGCGGCGCCCTGGGGGTACTGTCCGGCGGGCCGGGCGGCAACGCGGGCGCAGCATCCTCGCCCGCGCCGACGGCGGCCTCGGGCGGCAAATACATCGCGCTGACGTTCGACGACGGGCCGACCGCTTCCAACACGCCCAAGCTCCTCGACATGCTCAAGAAATACGGGGTGCGCGCGACGTTCTTCGTCGTGGGCGCACGCATCAAGGGCAACGAAGCGCTGCTTCGCCGCATGGTGGACGAGGGACACGAGATCGGCAGCCATACCTACGGTCACAAGCGCCTGACCTCCCTGACGGACGAGGCGATCGAAAAAGACCTGATCCGCACGATCAACCTCGTAAACGCCGCCTGCGGCGTGACGCCAAGTATGGTGCGCCCGCCTTACGGCGCGAAGAACGCGCGCGTGCTCGCCTGCCTCGAGCAGATGGGCCTTGCGTGTGTGATGTGGAACATCGATCCCGAGGATTGGAACGCCTCAAGCGCGCGGGCGGTCCGCGACCATGTGGTCGCGCGCGCGGAAAACGGCTGCATCGTGCTGATGCACGACCTTCGCTCCACCAGCGTTAAGGCCGCGGAGCTCATCATCCGGGCGCTTACGGCCAAAGGATATGCGTTTGTGACGGTCAGCGAGCTATTTTCAGGGGAATTGGAGGCGGGGGTTGCGTACAGGCATGCGTGAAAAATAAAAACGGCATAAAGAATTCAACATTTGTTCAAAATATTGCTTGACAAATCGATTGACACGACACACATGCAATGATAAAATAGTAAACTGCGTTAGCATGGTAATCTGTGGGAGTATTGCGCTTTTGCAGGGGAAATCATGCTGGCTTTCCTTAATTTGGCATGAACTGCGCCGGTTTGGGGGAAGCTTATTGCCAGTCGACGCAGCGGCACAAACCGCGTAAGCGGCATATAGGATAGGAGTGAACGCGATGGTACATGAAGTGCAGATGGGCACAAGGAAACGCATGAGTTTCTCCCGTATCAACGAGGTTCTCGACATGCCGGATCTGATAGAGGTTCAAAAGAACTCCTATCAGCGTTTTGTCGATGAAGATCTTCGGGAGGTATTGGCGGACATTTCGCCGATAACGGACTATTCCGAAAAGTTAGTACTCGAGTTCGTTGACTACAGCATCGACTTCGAACATCCCAAATACTCCGTCGAGGAATGCAAGGAAAGGGACGTCAATTATTGCGCGCCGCTGCGCGTGATTGTACGCCTTATTAATAAGGAAACGGGCGAGGTGAAGGAACAACCGGTCTTCATGGGCGATTTCCCGCTCATGACCGAACAGGGAACCTTCATCATCAACGGCGCGGAGCGCGTCATCGTCAGCCAGCTCGTGCGCTCCCCCGGCGTATACTTTTCCGGCGCGATCGATAAGCTGGGCAAGCATCTCTACTCGGCGCAGGTCATCCCTAACCGTGGCGCGTGGCTCGAGTACGAGACCGACTCCAACGAAATCCTGTATGTTAAAATCGACCGGCAGCGCAAGGTCTTCATCACCGCGCTCCTTCGCGCGCTGGGCTACGGCTCCAACGCGGAGATTATCGACCTTTTGGGCGAGGAGGAGCGCCTGCTCGTCACCCTTGACAAGGACAATACCAAGTCCGTCGAGGACGGCCTTATCGAAATCTACAAGCGCCAGCGCCCCGGCGAGCCTCCCACGGAGGAGAGCGCCCGGAGCCTTCTCAACGCGCTCTTCTTCGACAAGCGCTACGATCTCGCGCGCGTCGGGCGCTATAAGTTCAATAAAAAGCTCTCGCTCGCCTCGCGCATCGCGGGGCATATCGCCGCGGAAAACATCATCGACCCGTCTACCGGCGAGTTGCTCGCCGAGGGAGGCAAGAGCATTACGCGCGCCAACGCAAAAAAAATTGAGAATGCGGGCGTGCGCGGCGTCACCATCATCGCGGAGGATAAAAAGCTTAAGGTCCTCGGCAATCTGTTCGTGGACGCCGACGCGTATCTCCCCTTCGATCCCGAGAGCTGCGGCCTCAACGAGAAGGTGCATTACCCGACCCTCATGCAGCTGCTCGAGGAGGGCAAATCCCTGGGCGAGGACGGCCTTAAGGCGCTGCTTCGAGCGCATGTGTACGATTTGATCCCGCGCCATATCGTGCCGGACGACATCGTCGCCTCCATCAGCTACCTGATCGGCATGAACTACGGTGTCGGCCGTACGGACGACATCGACCACCTCGGCAATCGCCGTATCCGCAGTGTCGGCGAGCTTTTGCAGAACCAGATCCGCGTGGGCATGACGCGCCTCGAACGGGTGGTTCGCGAACGCATGAGCCTGCAGGACATGGACACCGCCATGCCCAGCAACCTCATCAATATCCGCCCTGTGACCGCCGCGATCAAGGAGTTCTTCGGTTCCTCCCAGCTCTCGCAGTTCATGGACCAGACCAACCCGCTTGCGGAGCTTACGCATAAACGCCGCCTCTCGGCCCTCGGTCCGGGCGGCCTTAACCGTGACCGCGCCACCTTTGAGGTGCGCGATGTGCACTACTCCCACTACGGCCGCATGTGCCCCATCGAGACGCCGGAAGGTCCGAACATCGGCCTCATCAACTCGCTCTCGACCTATGCGCGCATCAACAAATACGGCTTTATCGAGGCGCCGTACCGTGTGGTGGACAGCAGGGAGCGCAGTATCTCCAACGACATCGTCTACCTCACCGCGGACGAGGAGGACGATTTCATGGTTGCGCAGGCGAACGAGCCGCTCGTGATGAAGGACGGCAAGACTTGGTTCGTCAAGGAGCGCGTCGTGGCGCGCAAGCTCGATCAGATCGTCGAAGTGAGGAACAACGAGGTCGAGTACATGGACGTTTCGCCCAAGCAGCTCGTTTCCGTGGCGACGGCCATGATCCCCTTCCTCGAGAACGACGACGCGAACCGCGCCCTCATGGGTTCGAACATGCAGCGCCAGGCCGTGCCGCTTCTCATGCCCGAGGCGCCCATCGTGGGCACGGGCATGGAGTATAAGGCCGCGCACGACTCCGGCGTGGTGGTCGTCGCGCACGAGGACGGCAAGGTCGTCTCCGTCAGCGCCGATAAGGTCGTCACCGAGGGCGCGGACGGCATCCGCCACAATTACAGGCTTATCAAATTCAAGCGCTCCAACCAGGGCACCTGCATCAACCAGCGCCCCATCGTAAGCGTCGGAGGCACGGTCAAAAAGGGCGACGTGCTGGCGGACGGCGCTTCCACCGAGCACGGCGAGATCGCGCTCGGCCGCAACATTCTCATCGGCTTCATGCCGTGGGAAGGGTACAATTACGAGGACGCGGTGCTCATCAGCGAGAAGCTTGTCAAGGAGGATGTCTACACCTCCATTCACATTGAGGAGCATGAAACCGAGGCCCGCGACACGAAGCTTGGCAAGGAGGAGATCACGCGCGACATCCCCAACGTAGGCGAGGACGCGCTCTCCGATCTCGACGAGCGCGGCATCATCCGCATCGGCGCGGAGGTGCGCTCGGGCGACATCCTCGTGGGCAAGGTCACGCCCAAGGGCGAGCAGGAGCTGACCGCGGAGGAAAGGCTGCTGCGCGCGATCTTCGGCGAGAAGGCGCGCGAGGTGCGCGACACCTCCCTGAAGGTGCCGCACGGCGAGGGCGGCGTGATCGTGGACGTCAAGGTCTTCACGCGCGAGAATAAGGACGAGCTTTCCCCCGGCGTCAACGAGCTGGTGCGCGTCTACATTGCGCAGAAGCGCAAGATCTCCGTGGGCGACAAGATGGCGGGCCGCCACGGCAACAAGGGCGTTATTTCCCGCATCCTGCCGGAGGAGGATATGCCCTTCCTGCCCGACGGCACCCCCCTTCAGATCGTATTGAACCCGCTGGGCGTGCCCAGCCGCATGAATATCGGCCAGGTGCTCGAATTGCACCTTGGCATGGCATCGAAGATGCTGGGCTGGAACATCGCGACCCCAGTATTCGACGGCGCGAACGAGGAGGACATCAAGCGCCTGCTCGTCAAGGCGGGCATGGATGAGGACGGCAAGACCATCCTCTACGACGGCCGCACCGGCGTGCCCTTTGAAAACCGCGTTTCGGTCGGGTACATGTATTACCTTAAGCTGCACCATCTGGTGGACGATAAAATCCACGCGCGCTCCACAGGCCCATACTCCCTCGTCACGCAGCAGCCTCTGGGTGGCAAGGCACAGTTCGGCGGTCAGCGCTTCGGCGAGATGGAAGTCTGGGCGCTTGAAGCCTACGGCGCGGCGAACACGCTCCAGGAGATTCTCACCGTCAAGTCGGACGACGTCGTGGGCCGCGTGAAGACCTACGAAGCCATCGTCAAGGGCGAGAATGTTCCGGAGCCGGGCGTGCCGGAGAGCTTCAAGGTGCTTATCAAGGAGCTGCAGTCCCTCGGCCTCGACGTGAAGGTATTGAACGACACCCACCAGGAGATCCAGATCGGCGAGCTGGCCGACGACGACAGGCCCAACCTCGATCTCAACATCGCCGGCATGGAAGATGCGCCCCCGGTGACGCCGGGCATCTCCTTTGCGGAGTTCGCCGAGTTCGACTTCGACGAGGAGGACGACGAGGAGGAGGACGAGGACGACGATCTCGGCGGGTCGAATGAATTCTCCGATTTCGACAGCGGCGACGGCGAAGACGGCGAAGACGAATGACGAACGATAGGGGGATAAGCAATTGTTTGAGCTGACGAATTTCGACGCACTGCAGATCGGGCTCGCATCGCCCGAAAAGATACGCGAATGGTCTCACGGTGAGGTCAAGAAGCCCGAAACCATCAATTACCGCACCCTTAAGCCCGAGCGCGACGGATTGTTCTGCGAGCGCATCTTCGGGCCAACCAAGGACTGGGAATGCCAGTGCGGGCGCTACAAGCGCGTGCGCTACAAGGGCGTCGTATGCGAGAAGTGCGGGGTCGAGGTGACGCGCGCCAAGGTCAGGCGCGAGCGCATGGGCCACATCGAGCTGGCCGCGCCCGTATCTCATATATGGTACTTTAAGGGCATCCCCTGCCGCATGAAGATGCTCCTTGATATGAGCCCCCGCGCGCTCGAGAAAGTGCTATATTTCGCCTCCTTCGTGGTGACGGATCCCGGCAAGACGCCGCTTCTCTATAAACAGATCCTCACGGATAAGGAATACCGCGACGCGCAGGCCGAGTACGGCGTCAAGGCGTTCAAGGCCGGCATGGGCGCGGAGGCCATCAAGGCGCTGCTCAAGGATCTTAACCTTCCCGAGCTGGATATTCAGCTCAAGAAGGAAATTGCGGAATCTTCCGGCCAGAAGCGCGCCAACGCGATCAAAAGGCTCGAGGTTATCGAGGCGTTCATCAAGAGCGGCAACAAGCCCGAGTGGATCATCATGGACGTAGTCCCGGTTATCCCGCCGGAACTTCGCCCGATGGTGCAGCTCGACGGCGGCCGCTTCGCGACCAGCGATCTTAACGACCTTTACCGCAGGGTCATCAACCGCAACAACCGTCTGAAAAGGCTTTTGGAGCTGCGCGCGCCCGACATCATCGTCAGGAACGAAAAGCGCATGCTGCAGGAGGCCGTGGACGCGCTCATCGACAACGGTAGGCGCGGCCGCCCGGTCACGGGCCCCGGCAACCGCGCGCTCAAATCCCTTTCGGATATGCTGCGCGGCAAGCAGGGACGCTTCCGCCAGAACCTCTTAGGAAAGCGCGTGGACTATTCCGGCCGCAGCGTTATCGTCGTGGGACCGGAGCTCAAGATGTACCAGTGCGGCCTCCCCAAGGAGATGGCGCTGGAGCTCTTTAAGCCTTTCGTCATGAAGAAGCTCGTCGAGGACGGCCTCGCGCACAACATCAAAAGCGCCAAGCGCATGGTTGAGCGCGTGCGCGCCGAGGTCTGGGACGAGCTCGAGGTCGTCATCCAGGATCACCCGGTTCTTCTGAACCGCGCGCCCACGCTGCACAGGCTGGGCATCCAGGCGTTCGAACCGGTTCTTGTCGAGGGCCGCGCGATCAAACTGCATCCGCTCGTGTGCACGGCGTTCAACGCCGACTTCGACGGGGACCAGATGGCCGTGCACGTGCCCCTTTCGGTGGAGGCGCAGGCCGAGGCGCGGTTTTTGATGCTCGCCTCCAACAATATCTTAAAGCCGCAGAGCGGCCTCCCGGTCGTGGAGCCGAACCAGGATATGGTCATCGGCTGCTATTACCTCACGCTCCAGCGTGACGGGGATAAGGGTGAGGGCAAGATTTTCTCCAGCGAGGACGAGGCCGTCATGGCCTACCAGACCGGGGATGTCACCCTCCACGCGAAGGTGAAGGTGCGCATCGAGCGCACGTGGCAGGGCGAGAAGCGCCGCAAGGTCGTCGAAACCTCCATCGGCCGCCTCATCTTCAACAACGCGATCCCGCAGGACCTCGGCTTCGTCGACAGGACGAAGGAAGAAAACATTTTCATGCTCGAGATGGACCGCCTTGTCGTCAAGAGCGATCTCAAGAGCATCGCAGATCGCTGCTACCGCCGCTACGGCACCACCGTCACCAGCGAAGTGCTCGACAACATCAAGGCGCTGGGCTTCCGTTACTCCACACTCGGCGGCATTTCCGTCGGCTTCCAGGATATGGTCGTGCCTACGGAGAAGAAGGCGATCCTCGACGAGGCGGAAAAGAAGGTCGCCGATGTCGACGAGCTCTACCACGACGGTATGCTCAGCGAGCAGGAGCGCAGGGCGAAGGTCATCGAAATCTGGAGCGGCGCGAACGTCAAGGTTACCGACGCGCTCATGGCGACCCTCAAGGTCGACAACCCGATTTTCATGATGTCCAACTCCGGCGCGCGCGGCAGCAAGAACCAGATCAGCCAGCTCGGCGGCATGCGCGGCCTGATGGCGGACCCCTCGGGCCAGATCATCGAGGTGCCCATCCGCGCGAACTTCCGCGAGGGCCTCACGGTGCTCGAGTTCTTCATCTCCTCGCACGGCGCGAGGAAGGGCCTTGCGGACACGGCGCTGCGCACTGCGGACTCCGGCTACCTGACCCGCCGCCTCGTAGACGTTTCACAGGATGTGATCGTGCGCGAGGAGGACTGCTTCGCCGTGCGCGGCGAGGCGCCAAAGGGCATGGTTATCGAGGCGCTCATGGACGGCAACAAGCTCGTCGAGAGCTTCAGCGAGCGCGTTCTCGGCCGCTACGCGGTCGACGCGGTCGTCCATCCCCAGACCGGCGAGGTGCTCTGCCCCGCCAACGAAATGATCACCTACGACCGGCGTGACAAGATTATCGCCGCCGGCATCACCTCCCTCAATTGCAGGAGCGTGTTCACCTGCCGCAGCGAGCGCGGCGTCTGCACCAAGTGCTACGGCGCGAACATGGCCACGGGCGGCGAGGTCAACATCGGCGAGGCTGTGGGCATCATCGCGGCGCAGGCCATCGGCGAGCCTGGCACACAGCTGACGATGCGTACCTTCCATACCGGCGGCGTCGCCAGCGTTGAGGACATCACGCAGGGTCTCCCGCGCGTCGTGGAAATTTTCGAGGCGAGGAAACCCAAGGGACTTGCCGTCATCAGCGAGATCAACGGCACCGTCACCATCAGCGAGGGCAAGCGCCGCGAGGCGATCGTCAAGAACGAGGACGGCGAGGTTGAGAAATACCTCATCCCCTTCGGCTCCAAGCTGCGCGTCAGGGATGGGGACGTCGTGGGCGCGGGCGACGAGCTGACCGACGGCTCCATCAACCCCAACGACATATTGAAGATCAAGGGCGTTAAGGGCGTGCAGGCGTACATGCTCAAGGAAGTGCAGAACGTCTACCGCATGCAGGGCGTAGAGATCGCCGACAAGCATGTCGAGGTCATCATCCGCCAGATGCTCAGGAGGGTGCAGATCGAGGAGGCCGGCGACACCGAGATGCTTCCCGGCGAACTGGTGGACATCTTCCGCTTCGAGAGGGAAAACGAGGAAATGATCGAGAAGGGCATGCAGCCCGCCGTCGCCAAGCGCAAGCTTCTGGGAATCACCAAGGCCGCGCTCGCCACGGATTCCTTCCTCTCGGCGGCCAGCTTCCAGGAGACGACGCGCGTGTTGACCGAGGCCGCGATCAAGGGCAAGATCGACCCGCTGGTGGGCCTCAAGGAAAATGTCATCATCGGCAAGCTGATCCCCGCGGGCATCGGCCTCAAGCGCTACCGCAGCGTCGAGGTCGAAGTCGCGCCCGAGGGAGCGAAATAACACGATTTTATCCCGGTTGCGCCGGACGCGCCGTTGCGCGCGTCCGGCGTGCTGCCGGATGACGCGAAGGAGGGGAGACTATGGCAAGAGAATACACGAACCGATCCTGCCAGCTGTACGGCAGCGCGTATTGCGCTATGCTCAACATGGAAAGCTGCCGCTCCTGCACGGTGGACTGCTCGACGGAGCTCAAGGCCGCGAGCGTGCGCGCCGACCTCGACGTCATCCGCTCCAACATGCCCGAGGAGGGCGTGCACGGGCTCTTTGCAGGGGACGAATGCCTCCTGTGCAAAGGGGAGCCCTTAAAAAAGAAATGGTACGCGCTAACGGACCTCGCGCACGCGGAGCCGCGGCGCAGGCGCTCGACGATGCTCGGCATCGCCAAGGAGCCGCGCGCGGGCACGGTGCTGCCCATCCAGATTTCCTGTTGCGAAGAATGCCGCAAGAGGTTTCTCATGCTCGAGTATGCGTCGCCTGTGACGGGAACATTCTTTGCGGCGCTCGCGCTTACGTTGCTGAGCTTTCGCCCGATCCGCGAGCCCATCGCGGCCGTCTCGGAAATATTGCCCTTCTTCGTCTTCCTCGCGGCGACGGGGATCGGCATCCTGGCGGGCAGGCTGATCCGCCGTCTGCTGGCCAATAAATACGGCGCGCTCATGCATACGGACGTCATGGAGCTGCCCATACTCAGTGCCATGGCAAAGAAAGGTTGGTTCGAGCTCAATCCCAACAAGGATACGAGCAGGCTGGTGTTCTCCAGAGTGCCCATCAGGCAGGGCCTGTTCACGGCGGCGCCGGAAACGGAGGGGACAGAAGCCGAAAAAATGGCAGAAAGCATGGAGAAAAGCGAATAAAACATCGAAACCGTTTGACATTGGCGCGCTTCGATGATAAAATCTAAAAGTTGCGGAAAATGTCCCTTTCAAGGGGTTGCAAGGGATTTTCTTGATATAGTAACCATGGCAAAACGAACGGTAATTCTACAGGAGGAACATCAATGCCGACCATTAACCAGTTGGTTCGCAAGGGCCGCCAGCAGGTCACCTACAAGACCACGGCGCCCATACTCAAGCAGTGCCCGCAGCGCAGAGGCGTCTGCACGGCGGTGCGCACCATGACCCCTAAAAAGCCCAATTCGGCGCTGCGTAAAATTGCGCGCGTGCGCCTGACGGACGGCCTCGAAGGCACGGCCTATATCCCCGGCATCGGCCACAACCTGCAGGAGCACAGCGTGGTGCTCATTCGCGGCGGCCGCGTGAAGGATCTGCCGGGCGTGCGTTACCACATCATCCGCGGGGCTCTGGACACCGCGGGCGTCGCCAAGCGTATGCAGGCGAGGTCCCTCTACGGCGCCAAGCGCCCGAAGAAGTAAGGAGGTACCGCTATGCCCAGACGTGGATTCGTACCCAAGCGCGAAGTGCTTGACGACCCGATTTACGGCGGCAAGCTCGTGACCAAGCTCATCAACCAGGTCATGCTCGACGGCAAGCGCGGCAAGGCGCAGGCCGCGTGCTACGGCGCGTTCGAGATCATCAAGCAGAAGACCAGCCGCGAACCCCTCGAAGTGTTCGAACAGGCGATGAACAACATTATGCCCGTGCTCGAGGTCAAGGCCCGCCGCGTCGGCGGTGCGACCTATCAGGTCCCCATCGAGATTCGGCCGGAGCGGCGGCAGACGCTGGGCCTCAGGTGGCTCGTCAGCTACGCCCGCGCCCGCGGCGAGCGCACCATGATGGAAAAGCTTGCCGGCGAGATACTCGACGCCTCCAACCAGAACGGCAACGCCTTCAAGAAGAAGGAAGACACCCACAAGATGGCCGAGGCGAACAAGGCGTTCGCGCACTATCGCTGGTAATCAAAGGGATTGCATCAACCGCTTCGGATCCGGCGACACGACCGCCGGGTCCGAATTTGCGGATAAGGAAAATTTCAACACCTGAAAGCCTTCGGGAAAGGAGGGAACAACATGGCAAGAGAAACGCCGCTTGAAATGACGAGAAACATCGGCATTATGGCGCACATCGATGCCGGCAAGACCACGACGACGGAGCGCATCCTGTTCTATACGGGCAAGATCCACAAGGTCGGCGAGGTACACGACGGCACGGCGACCATGGATTTCATGGTACAGGAACAGGAGAGGGGCATTACCATTGCCTCCGCCGCCACCACGACCTATTGGCGCGAGCACAGGATTAATATTATAGACACGCCGGGCCATGTGGACTTCACGGTCGAAGTGGAGCGCTCCCTTCGCGTGCTCGACGGCGCAGTGGCGGTATTCTGCGCCAAGGGTGGCGTGGAGCCGCAGTCGGAAACCGTGTGGAGGCAGGCCGCAAGGTACGGTGTGCCCCGCATCGCCTACGTCAACAAGATGGACATCGTCGGCGCCAACTTCTTCAACGTCATCGACATGATGAGGGAGCGCCTGAGCGCCAACGCCGTACCCATCCAGCTGCCCATCGGCGCGGAGGCGGAGTTTTGCGGCATCATCGACCTCGTGCGCATGAAGGCGGAGGTCTATTACGACAACGACGGCGTGGATATCCGCGAGGAGGACATCCCTGCGGAGCTTCGCGAAAGCGCCAGGGAATACCGCGCCAAGATGATTGAAGCCGCGGCCGATTTCGACGAGGAATTGATGGAAACCTTCATCGAGGGCGAAGAGCCGTCTCAGGAGCTCATCATGCGCGCTCTTCGAAAGGGCACTGTCGCCAACGGTCTCGTTCCCGTGACCTGCGGCACGTCGTATCGCAATAAGGGCGTGCAGCCCCTGCTCAACGCCATCGTGGATTACCTGCCCTCGCCCCTGAACGTACCGGCGGCCGTGGGCACGAGCCTCGACGGCACGAAGGAAATCGACGCCGTCTGCTCGGACGACGCGCCCTTTGCGGCGCTTGCTTTCAAGATTGTGTCCGATCCCTTTGTGGGGAAGCTGACGTTTTTCCGCGTGTATAGCGGCACGCTGCACTCGAATTCCTATGTGTACAACGCCTCGAAGGGCAAGCGGGAGCGCGTGGGTAAGATTATCCTCGTGCACGCCGCCAGCCGGACGGACGTCGAGGAAGCCCACGCGGGCGACATCGCGGCGCTGGGCGGCCTCAAGGAAACCGGAACGGGCGACACGCTCTGCGAGGAGAAGCACCAGCTTCTGCTCGAGCGCATGGAGTTCCCCGACCCGGTCATCCAGGTCGCCATCGAGCCCAAGACCAAGGCCGGCCAGGAAAAAATGGGCCTCGCGCTCGCCAAACTCTCCGAGGAGGACCCGACGTTCCGCACCTATACGGATAAGGAAACCGGGCAAACCATCATCGCGGGCATGGGTGAACTGCACCTAGAGATCATCGTCGACCGCCTCATCCGCGAATTTCGCGTGGAGTGCAAGGTCGGCAAGCCCCAGGTCGCCTACCGCGAAACCATCACCAAAACCGTTAAGACCGAAGGACGCTACGTCCGTCAGACCGGCGGCCACGGCCAGTACGGCCACTGCGTGGTGGAGTTCTCCCCGCTCGAGCCCGGCGCGGGCTTCGAGTTCGAGGACGAAACTGTCGGCGGCGTGATCCCCAAGGAATACATCCCCGCCATCCGGGACGGCATCATCGAGGCCGCGCGCAGCGGCGCGCTGGGCGGCTACGAGGTGGTGGATTTCAGGGCGGCCGTGCTCGACGGAAGCTACCACGAGGTAGACTCCTCGGAAATGGCCTTCCGCATCGCGGGCTCTATGGCCTTTAAGGACGCGCTTGAAAAAGCGGCCTGCGTGCTGCTCGAGCCGGTCATGAAGGTAGAGGTCATCATGCCCGAGGAATACATGGGCGAGGTGCTGGGAAACCTTACCTCAAGGCGCTGCCGCATCGAGGGCACAGAGCAGCGCCCCGGCGGCTCCGCCATCGACGCGATCTGCCCGCTTTCCGAGATGTTCGGCTATGCGACGGACCTTCGTTCGCGTACGCAGGGCAGGGGAACTTTTACGATGCAGTTTGACCACTACGAACAGGTATCCGACGCGGTGGCGAAAAAGATACTCGGTTACAGATACGCGTAACCGCCAAATAATAAAAACAACATTTATCGGAGGATAGCAAAACCATGGCAAAGGCAAAATTTGAACGCACGAAACCGCATGTCAACATCGGGACGATCGGACACGTTGACCACGGTAAGACGACGTTGACGGCGGCGATCACGATGGCGTTGAGCCAGGAAGGCCACGCGGCGGCGATGC
>DATMYG010000078.1:0-5257 GCA_035561055.1 Clostridia bacterium
GCGCGATATGTTAAGTATGGCGAGCGCATAGAAGAGGGCCGCCGTGGCGAGCAGGATCAATACGCTGCCCCAGGCGGGCAAAATCGTATCCCCGAACTTGTAGTTCACGCCCAGCGAGAGGCGGAATCCCTCCTCCGCCTCAGAGACGAGGTTCGCCGCCTTCAGCGGCGCTTCCATCATGATCTGGCGCATAAGCGCGCCCGCGTGCGATACCGGAAAGACACGGACCACCGCCTGAACGGACGCGGGCAGGGAGCCTATGGGGATGTAGATGCCCGTGAGGAAGCCCACGAGCGTGCCAATGATCGTGCTGGCCGTCGCGAAGGCGTTGTTGCTTTTAAAGAACGATACGAGGAAAAACACCATCGCGCTGCTCGCCAGAACGCTCAGCAGGATGCAGCCGAACACGCGCAGCATGCCCGCGGCATCCATGAACGAGCCGCCGTAAACGACGATGTACACTTCGGCCAGGATGAACGTGATGACGCTCATGATGACGCCGATGATAAACGCGCTCGTCACATACCCGCCCACGAGCACGGAGCGCCTGACCGGGGAGGCCGTGAAGTCCTTGAGCACCTTCTTCGTGCGGTCCTCGATCATGATGCCGTACGCGCCCATAGTCGTCGTGAGCGACGTAACCGCGAGAAGGCCCGCCATGATCCAGCTGTCCATGATGAAGCGCGCGCCGTCGCCGAGCCAATCGGAACCGGTGGTGAGCATGTTGCCAAGGAACAGCACGTACAGGCCGATGATGATGAACACGGCCAGCAGCGAGAAAAACACCGCGGTCTTATCCCTAAAGAACAGCTTCAGGTTGCGTACTGTGATATTCCAGAGCATCAGTTCCTCATCTCCTTCCCCGTAATGCCGATGAACGCGTCCTCCATACTGCCGGAGAGCACCTCGAAGCCCGAGATCAGCTCCTCGCAGCGCTTCAGAACGGGCAGCGCGTCGAGCGTGCGCTTCACCGTCAGCGAGAAGACGCCGCCCTCGGTTTCATACGTGTACCCCTCCTTATTAAGCGCCTGTGCGAGCGCTTCAGCATCCCTGGGGACGAGGCGCAAATGATCGCTGCTGTACTGCTCGCGCAGCTGCGCGGGCGTACCCTTGGCGGCGATAAGCCCATCGTCGATGACGGCGACGTAGTCCGCGCCGGCGGCCTCCTCCATGTAGTGCGTGGTGAGGAACACCGTCATGCCGGATTCCTTCTGTAACCGCCGCACCGTCTCCCACACGCTCTGGCGCGTCTGCGGATCGAGGCCGGTCGTCGGCTCGTCGAGGAAAAGGATTTTAGGCGTGTTGACCAGCGCCCGCGCGATATCCGCGCGCCTCCTCTGGCCGCCCGAGAGCTTGCCGTAAGGCCGCTCGAGAAAGTCCTCCGTTTCGGCCGCCTTCGCCGCCGCCTCGACCGCGCGTTTGAGCTTTTCCCCCGAAAGCCCGTAGAGGCTGCCGCGCATCATGAGGTTTTCGCGCACGCTCAGGAGCCCGTCGAGCACGCTGTCCTGAAACACCACGCCGATGACGGAGCGTATTTTGTCGTCCTCCCGCCCGAGCAGATGAGAGTCCACGAGCACCTTGCCCGCGTCGGGCTTGAGCAGGGTACAGATGATGTCGATGGAGGTCGACTTGCCCGCGCCGTTCGGCCCGAGGTACGCGAAAAGCGTGCCCGCGTCGACGTAGAAGTCGACGCCGCGGACTGCCTCGACCGCGCCGTAGCTCTTTTTAAGCCCCTCCACTTCAATAATTTTTTCCATAACCCATCCATCGCTTTCCTTACGAATGGAATCATGATATCATGCAATAACGCAGGTGTAAACGGTAAGTGTGCGGATCGTCCGATTGAGGTGGCGGCTTTGCAACCCGCGCGCGCCCGGTATACTCAAGAGGCAAAAGGCCGCGAAGGGAGGGATCCCATGCACTACAAGCTCGTCAGGGGCGCCCTCTCGTCGAACAACGGCATGAACTTCTACCGCGGCTGCACGCACGGCTGCATCTACTGCGACTCGCGCAGCCTCTGCTACCAGATGGACCACGACTTCGAGGATGTGGAGGTCAAGAAGAACGCGCCGGAACTTCTCGAGGATGCGCTGCGCCGCAAGAGGGTGAAGTGCATGATCTCCACGGGCTCGATGTGCGACCCTTATCTCCCGCTCGAAAGAACGGAGCTACTCACGCGAAAGAGCCTCGAGCTTGCCGACCAGCACGGCTTCGGCGTGGCGCTCCAGACGAAATCCGACCTGGTGCTGCGCGACCTCGATCTCATCAAACGCATCAACGACAAAACCAAGTGCGTCGTCCAAATGACGCTTACGACCTATGACGAAGGCTTGTGCCGCATCCTCGAGCCAAACGTGTGCACGACGGAGCGGCGAGCCGAGGTACTGCGCATCCTTCGGGACGAGGGTGTGCCCACGGTCGTGTGGCTCTCGCCCATCCTTCCCTTCATCAACGACACGGAGGAGAACCTGCGCGGCGTGCTCTCGTACTGTTTCGAGGCGAAGGTCCGGGGCATCATCTGCTTCGGCATGGGGGTGACCCTTCGCGAGGGCGACCGCGCGTATTTCTATAAAAAACTCGATGCGCACTTCCCCGGCCTAAAGGAGCGCTACATGCGAACCTACGGCAACAGCTACGAGTGCAACAGCATGGACAACGCGCGGCTGATGGACATTTTCCACGCCGAATGCGGGGCGCGCGGCGTGCTGCACGAGGTGGGGAAAGTATTCGGGTATTTGCATGAGTTTGAGGAGAAAAAGACGCAGGAGCAGCTGACGTTTCTATAAGCGCCAGGCCGCATAACGAAAGGAAGACACATGAGCGAACTTTGGGATCTCTACGACCGCGACCGCAGCAAAACGGGCCGAACCCATGAGCGGAGTCTACATTTGCCGGAAGGCACCTACCACATCGTCGTGCATGTGTGGATGCGCAACAAACAGGGAGAATGGCTGATTTCAAAGCGCACGCCCAACAAGGATTTCCCCAACATGTGGGAAACCACGGGCGGCTCCGCGCTCGCGGGGGAAAACAGCCTCGAGGCCGCCGTGCGCGAAGCGCATGAGGAGCTCGGCGTGACGCTCGATCCGCAAAAGGGCGTCCTGTTCCGCACGGACAGGCGCGATCGGTTCGATTATCCTTCCTGCCCGGATTTTCGCGACGTGTGGGTCTTTCCCCTCGAATGGCCCATCGAAACAATCACATTGCAGGAAAATGAAACCTGCGACGCCAAATGGGCGACAAACAAAGAGATTTATGCTATGATGGAACGCGGCGCATTCATCGGCAATAGGATATACGGCTATCTCGACGAGCTGTTCGCAAAAAGCGCGTAACTGCTGAAAAACGCGGCGAATCCAGCCTAAAGTTTTATTGACACCTCATATCCCCTGTGATAAAATGCGTTGGTGAGCCGCTCCGCGCCGGCTTTTTAAGTGTGGTGAAATCCACCGCCGTTTGCGGGCGAGACTGTGATCAGGAGGTGCAGAACGTGTACGCGATCATTCGTACGGGAGGCAAGCAGTACAAGGTCGAGGCGGGCGACGAAATCCTCGTCGAAAAGCTCGATCTTGAGGACGGCAGCAAAGTCTCTTTCGAAGTGCTGATGCTTTGCGATGGCGATTCCGTCACGGTGGGCAAGCCCGTCGTCGAAGGTATTGTCGCCAAAGGCGAAGTCATCGAGCAGACCAAGGGCAAGAAGCTTATCGTATTTAAGTATAAGCCCAAGAAGAATTTCCGCAAGAAGCAGGGTCATCGTCAGCCGTATACCAAGGTCAAGATCAACGCGATAGGCTAAGGCGATATGACAGAAGCAACGTTTTTCCGCTGCGGCGGCAGGATGGCGGGCTTCGAGGCGCAGGGTCATGCGGACAGCGCCGAAGAAGGGGAAGACATCGTCTGCGCCGGAATCAGCGCCCTCACCCAGGCCGCGCTCATCGGCATCCGGGAGTACCTCGGGATCGACTGCGCGTGGGAAATCGCGGACGGATACCTCTATTGCATGCTTCCGTCCGACATCGGCGAAAAAGAGTGGCGCGAGGCGGAAATTATCCTTGAAACGATGGCGCTGGGGCTCGGGTCCCTCGCCGAAACCTATGGTACATTCCTCAAGTTGATCGAAAGGGAGGTGTAACACGATGATGATCAATCTGCAGCTCTTCGCGCACAAGAAGGGCGTCGGCAGCTCCCGCAACGGGCGCGACAGCAAGGCCAAGCGCCTTGGGCCCAAGCGCGCGGACGGTCAGTTCGTGCTCGCCGGCAACATCCTCGTGCGTCAGCGCGGAACCCATTACCATCCCGGCACGAACGTCGGCCTCGGTAAGGATGACACGCTCTTCGCCAAAGTAGACGGCGTCGTCCGCTTCGAAACCAAGCATCTTGGCAAGAAGCAGGTCAGCGTCTACGCCGAGGATCAGGCCGCGGCGAACTAAGAAGGTCAGATAATTCGTAGCACAAGCGCCGCTCAGAAATGGGCGGCGCTGAATTTTTTCCTCATGTATGTTATAATCCCCCCATGTACACTCATTATGAAGTTAAAGACGATACTCTAAAAATATATGGCATCGACCGCCTCTCGCTTGCACGCTCGTGCGCGTGCGGGCAGAGCTTCCGCTGGAAGGCGGACGGTGCGGGTTTCACCGTGCCCGCGTGGGGCAGGATGATTTACGCCGAGCAGGACGGGGACGCGCTCGCGCTCTCCCCCTGCACAGAGGAGGACGTTTCGCTCTGGCTCAATTATTTCGACCTCACGCGCGACTATAAGGCTATCGAGGACAAGCTCCTCGCCGACCTGAACCTATGCGGCTGCGTGCCCTGCGCCTCGGGCATCCGCGTATTCCAGCAGGAGCCGTTCGAGGCGCTTGTCACGTTCATTCTCTCTTCGAACAACAACATCAAGCGCATCGCGGGCATCGTCGAGAGGCTGTGCGAGAAAGCCGGGAAGAGGACGGCCTTCCGTGGGAAAGAATACGCCTTCTTCCCCGCCCCTGAAGCCGTCGCCGCGCTGTCGGTTGAGGAACTTGTTTCCCTCGGCGCGGGGTACCGCGCGCAGTTCGTCCGGGAGAGCGCCGCGCGCGTCGCCGCCGGATACAACCTCGGGGCGCTGCGGGAACTTCCGCTCGAGGAAGCGAGGAAAGAACTGCTCGCCTTCCCCGGCGTGGGACCGAAGGTCGCGGACTGCGTGCTGCTCTTTTCCCTCGGCCACGCGGACGCCTTCCCCGTGGACGTGTGGATCGAGCGCGCGATGAAGGTCCTTTTC
>DATMYG010000079.1:0-2403 GCA_035561055.1 Clostridia bacterium
CGCGCCGGTGGGATCGGGCGTGGGAACCGTGGGCGTGCCGAAGTTGAGCGCGACGCTGGCGCTCTTGGTGAAAGTCGGCACCGATGTGCTGGTAAAGCTAAGATCGAATGTCGCCGTCACCTGGCCCGTCACCGCTGAAGGAACGCCTGCCGAAATAAGGATGTTTTTCGCTTCCAATGCCGCAAGCGAAATCGGGATTACAACGCCGGCACTATCTTTGGGAAGGGAAAAAGCGCTCTTGTTTATGCCCGAATTCGACGCACCGGTACACGATAAACCGGTAAGCGTAATGGGCTCATCGCTGTTATTTGCAACAGTAAGGAGTATGTAGGCGACGCCTAGGGATGAGTTCGCGTCGGTGAGCGTGACGTCCGTGTTCGCGGCGGAAGCGGATCCGCCCGCCGCCAACGCGGGAACTGCGCCGAGAAGCAGCGCCAGCGCAAAGAAAAGTGCGAGAAATCTCCTGAGTTTCATTCGTGCATACCCTCCGTAGTGTCAATATCAGCCCTGCTGTGATCGTTTATCTTGATGTCCACCACCCTACCGTCGAGCAGGCTGATGATCCTGTCCGCGTAGGCCGCCATGTTGCGGTCGTGCGTGACCATGACAAGGGTTTTTTTCCGCTCCCGCATGACGGTGCAGATGGATTTCATCACCTCGTCCGACGTGGCGGAATCGAGGTTGCCCGTGGGCTCATCCGCAAACACGATGTCCGGATTCCCCACGAGCGCGCGGGCAATGCCCACCCTCTGCTGCTGGCCGCCGCTCAACTGCGAAGGCTTATGCTTGAGGTGCGTCTCGAGGCCAAGCTCGGTGAGCGTCTGCCTTGCGGCGCGCTCGCGCCTGGCGCGCGGTATGCCCTTGAACGTCAGCGGGAAGGCCACGTTCTCGAGCGCCGTATAGTACGGCATCAGGTTGAACGATTGAAATACGAAGCCGACATGCTTCTGGCGAAAGACGATCAGCTCGCCCTGCGTCATGCGATCGAGCCTTTTGCCCGCGATGACGATTTCGCCCGAGGTCACGTGCTCGAGCCCGGCGAGCACGTTGAGCAGCGTCGACTTGCCGCTGCCCGAGCGGCCCACGATGCAGCAGATCTCGCCGGGATTGATCGCGAGATCCACCCCGCGCAGCGCGTGGATGTCCACGGAGCCGACGCAGTATACCTTCATTACGTTTCTCGCTTCGATGATCGGAGCAGCTTCCAAGGCCACACCTCCCCAAAAAAGACATCTTCTACCAGTATAAACCAGCGCCGTTTCGCGCCGCAACGGAATAATCGATGAACATTTATTCCTACTTTGCTTTAACTATAACGCCCGAGCGCGCGCGCGGGTTGCGCACGATTCACATCGGCACATAAAAAAATAATTCCAGCGCCGGTTGACGCGGCCGCGCGGCAGTGATACGATATAAATGTCTTAAATAAGACATTTTGGAGGCAACATGCCGGATGCGCTGGACATCGAACTGATTTCGCAAACGCCGCTCTTCTCTGGGCTTGGCCCGGAGTTTGTTTCGCGCGCGGCGCTGCTGGCCGAAATCACCCTTTTCGCCGCCGGGCAGACCATCTTCGCCGAGGGGGAAAGCACGGGCGGACTGGGCGTTCTTCTCTCGGGCAAAGCGCAGGTCTACAAAGCCGCCGGGGAGTCCCGCGTGCTGGTGAGCGTGCTCGAGCCGCCCGCCATGACGGGCGCGTCGTGCCTGTTCATGCGGGGCGCGCGGGCGGTGACGGAGGTGCTCGCGGTAAAGGCGTGCAGGCTCGCCCTGTTCGGCGAGGACGCGCTCCGCGCGCTCATGCGCGAGAACTTTGCCCTGGCGGAGAACTACATGCGCTACCTTTCCGGGCGCGTGCGGTACCTCACGGGGCGAATAGAGAGCATCGGCTCGCCGGGCGCCGCGGAAAAGCTCATGAACTACCTCGCGCTCAACGCGAGGGACGGCGCGCTCGCGCTGCCGATGGGCTTTAAGGCGCTCGCGGACGCGCTGTGCGTAAGCCGCGCCTCGCTTTACCGCGTGCTCGACGCGCTCGAGGCGGAAGGCAGCCTCCGAAGGGACGGCAAAACCATCTATCTTTTGCACAAGGAGGAACCATAACATGAAGAAACTCATTTCCATCCTGCTCGTCACCGTGTTCGCCCTCGCGCTCGCCACGGGCTGCGCGAGCGGTAACGCGATTGCGGAGCCGATCAATATCGCCGCGCTCAAGGGCCCTTCCGGTATGGGCATGACGGTGCTCATGGGCGAGGAATTCAAGGAGAAATATAACATCGCGCTTTCCGGCGCGCCGGACGACGTGAGCGCCAAGCTCATCTCGGGCGAGGTTGACATCGCGGCCGTGCCGCTGAACCTCGCGAGCGTACTGTATAACAAAACCGAGGGCGGCATCGTGATGCTGGCCGT
>DATMYG010000080.1:0-3669 GCA_035561055.1 Clostridia bacterium
GCGCTCGTGCTCCGCGTGGTCTTAAGGGGAAGACTGACCGTTGAAAAGAGACTCGCTGTTTTCGAACAGAAGCTCGCGCGGGATGAGATCCGCAAACAGGTCAGGGACTCCCGCAAAAAGGTGCCCATCAAGGTCTCCCAGTTGCTGCGCGAACAGCTCGCGAGCGCCGGTGTGCCCATGAAGGCGGAAGAATACTTGACCGTATGGGTCGTTCTTGCTTTCGCCCCCGCATTGGTCGCGGCGCTGTTCGACGCTCGCGTCATCGTGTGCGTCGTTCTCGCGGGCGTGGGGCTCGCGCTCCCGCCCCTGTATGTGAGACAATCGCGCGTCAAGCGCGTTAAGGCGTTTGAGGGCCAGCTGGGCAACGCGATCATCAGCATCAGCAACTGCCTTAAGTCCGGCCTGACCTTCCAGCAGGGCATGGCCAACGTGGCGGATCAGATGCCCCAGCCGATTTCCGGCGAGTTCGGGCGCACGCTCCGCGAGATCCAGCTCGGCAACACCGTGGAAGCGGCGCTCACGAACCTTTCGCGCCGTATGCCCAGCCCGGATCTCAGGCTGATGATCACGGCAATCCTGATTTCGCAGCAGGTCGGCGGAAGCCTGAGCGAGGTGATGGACAACATCGCCCAGACCATACTCGATCGGCTCAGGGTCAAAAAGGATGTGCACATGCTGACCTCGCAGGGGCGCATGACGGGCATCGTGATCGGCAGCCTGCCTATTGGCATCGGGCTGATCCTCTCGATGATCAACCCGGATTATATGCAGGTGTTCTTCACGACGCAGGCCGGCAGGATCATGCTGGGCATCGCGGTGGGCATGGAAGTTATCGGCTTCATTGTCATCCGCAAGATGATCGACGTCAGGTATTAATGCATTGAGAAAGGAGGGGCGTTTATGAGTTTTCTGGTGATCTGCAGCGCGGCGCTGATGTTTACGCTGGTGCTGGCGGTGCTCGACGCCCCGCTGAGCGCGCTCAAGGCGAAGGAACGGCGCGTGCGCGCCGTAACGGAAAGCGGCCAGCCCATATTCAACGAGTTCGAGGGGAATTTGTTCGACCGAATGTTTGGGCCCCTCATCAAGAGAATCCGACAAGCCCAGTTCAACAGCAAGGCGAAGAGGGCGAGCAGGGGCAACAAGCAGAGCGCTTCGCAGGAAAAGCTCGAAAAGAAGCTTCGCGCCGCGGGCCTGTATATAGAGCCGAGCACCTTTACTGCCATACAGCTCGTGCTGATCGTACTTCTGGTTATCGGCGCGCTGATTGCGACCGCGAACCTCGAAGCGCAGGCGGAGATCAAGCTGCTTATCCTCGTTGGCGCGGCTGTGCTCGGGCTGGCGCTGCCGATCCTGGCGATCAGGGCCATCTCCCGTTCGCGGCAGGATTCGATGAAAAAGCAGCTCCCCGATATGATGGACGTCCTCAGCGTCAGCATCGACGCGGGCCTGGGGTTCGACGCGGCGCTCAAGCGCGCCCTTGACAAGTTCACAGGCGCGCTCAAGGAGGAGTTGACCGTAGCCAGCATGGAAATTTCTATGGGTAAGCCCAGGCGGGACGCGCTGAGCGACATGGCGGAACGCTGCGATATCGCGGAGCTTAAAATCCTTATCGCCGCCATTGTGCAAAGCGAGCAGATGGGCACGCCCATCAAAAACGTGTTGAAGACCCAGAGCGCGCAGCTGCGCGCGACGCGCAAGCAGATCGCGCAGGAAAAGGGCATGAAGGCGCCCGTCAAGATGATGCTGCCCATGGTGGTGTTCATTTTCCCGGTGTTGCTGATCATCCTCATGGGTCCGACCGTGATGAACATCATCGACGTATTTGGCAAGTGAGGGTACGGGAATGAAAGGCGTACGGGTTTATGCGAAAGGGCAATTCGTCGCGGAGGCGGATGTCGCGGATACCTTCTTTACCCGCTTTCGCGGGCTGATGGGCCAATCGCCCATCCGAAGGGCGCTGTGGATCGTCCCGTGCGCGGATATACACACCTTCGGCATGAGGGAGGCCATAGACGCGGTCTTCCTCGCGAAGGAAGGCAGAGTTCTTCGCATCATCGAGGCGATGAAGAAGAACAGGCTGAGCGGGATGGTGAAGGGCGCTTATTCCGTGCTCGAGCTTCCCGCGGGTACGCTTCGAAACGCAAACCTATTGGACATCGCCACGATCGAGTTCGTGAAGGAGGGGCAACATGGCCGATAAGCACGATGAGGTAACGAAGCTTCGCCAGGACATGAGCTTCGCACCCCAAAGACCGGAGTTTGGCACCGCCGTCGGCGGGTACAACCGCACGGAGGTAAACAAATACCTCGACGAACAGAACGCCAACGCCGAAGCGCTCAAGCACGTTTTCTACGAAAAAACGCAGGAACTGCGCGACGAGCTCTCCCTCCTTTCCGAGGAGAACCGTAGGTTGCGCAGCGCGATGGACGACATCGCGCCCATCGCCGCAGCCGCTCCCGCGGAATGCACGGAGCATGTCGGTGAGGAAACGCGCAAGTCCATCGTCGCGCAGGTTGCCGGCATACTCAAGGCCAAGCACGAGGCGGAACTCGCCTCGCGCGACGATAGGCTCCGTTCGGTCGCTCGTTCCCTCGAGGAGGCGCGTAACGAAACCGCGCGCTACGTCGCGCTGCTAAACGGCAGGGAGGCGCAGATTGAAAGCCTCAAGGGCTCGCTTGCCGAGAAGGAAGCCATGATCGGGGACGCGGGCGGCCAGGACGGCGCCGCCATCGCCGAGAAGGAGGCCGAACTCGCGGAGCTCCGCCGCACCTACGCCGCGGCTTTGGCGGAAAGGGAGGTTGCCCTCGGGGAGTTCAGGCGCGCGGAAGCGGAGCTTTCCGCGCTGCGCGAGGAGTTTGAAAGGGTCGGCCGGACGCATCTTTCCGAGCTCGCCGAAAAGGAAAACGAGTTCGAGCAGGCCGCCCATGCCCATGCCGAAGCCCTTGCCGCTAAGGAAGACGAGCTTGCGGAGGCCGCGCGTACCCACGCAGAAACCGTTGCCGCTAGGGACGCGGAGCTTTCGGAGCTTCGGCGCGCCCACGCCGAAGCCCTCGCCGCGAAGGAAGAGGAAATTGCCGCGCTCAGGCTTGTCGCCGACAGCGGGATTGGCGAGGAACAGGCCGCGCGGATCGAGGAACTCCAGCGTACCCTCGCCGAAAGAGAGGATGAGCTTGCGCAGCTCAGGCGCGCCAACGCCGCCGCCCTTGCCGACAAGGAGCTCGCGCTCGAACAGCTCAGGCAGGAGAACGCCTACGCCCTCTCTGAGAAGGAGCAGAAGATCGAGGAGCTGCGCCGCGTGAACGCCACGGCGCTCGCCGAGAAGGAGGCGCGCTTCGAGGAACTCAAGCGCAACAACGCTTCGCTGATCGCGGGTAAAGACGCGGAAATCGAATCCCTCAAGAGGGAGATCGGCAGCCGGGACGAGCGCATCAACTCCTATACCTTTGTGCTCGCGGGCAGCGACGCCCGCGCCGCGGAGCTTGCGGCCTCGCTCAACGCGAGGAAGGAGGAGATCGCCGCGCTCAACGAACTGGTGGAAAAGAAGAACGCCGTCATTGCCGCGTTCAACTCCGAGCTTTCCGAAATGCGCAACGACGTGCGCGATGCGCGCGCGGCGCTCGCCGAGAAGGAGGCGCGCTTCGAGGAACTCAAGCGCAACAACGCTTCGC
>DATMYG010000081.1:0-10309 GCA_035561055.1 Clostridia bacterium
CGACAGGAACGGTACGGGAGATATGGCTGGTTTTATTAAAATTGTTTGAATTTACATGAAAATTCCGTAAAACCTCCGGGAAAACTGTGTGGTATCCCGGAGGTTTTTCTATGCAAAACTACGTTTTGGCAAGCGTTTGCATGATCATATTATCCCTTTTCGGCTGCCTCGACGGCATATTGGAGCGTGTTAACATGCGCCGCTCCGACGTCGCGTACGCCGCGCTGTGCGTGATCGCGCTATCCGGCTTTCGCTTCAAGCCCATCATTGAGTTCGACGTGGACGTCGCCACCCTTGCTTTGCCCGCCGCGTTTGCACTGCTCTCATTCAACAGGAACGCGGCGGCGTCCAGAATGCTTGCGCGGCTCTCCCTGCTCGCGGCCGTTCCCATCCTCGTGAGCGCGGCCATGATGCTGTACGAACTGTACATGACGACCTATGCATACTTCTCGCTGCGCGCCAAAACGGTTTGCCTCGTCCAGATTGCGCTGTGCGTGATCGGCCTCGCGGTGGCCAGCTTCCGCTTCGCGCAGGAAAAAGCCGTGTGATAATCCCGGGGGCATGTTCATATCCATAGAACGACTATGGAGGACATGCACAATGGCGACTTCTTTAAGAAATCCGACAGCAATATTACAGCCATTCATACCGTACTGGCTCCGCGCCGCGATCGAAATCGAGGACACCAACGCCCTCGAGGAGATTCGCGTGCGCGTGGGCAAGCCTATTCAGCTCGTGTGCGCGGCGCGCGAAAAAATGCTTCCGCTCTCGCCCGATTTTGCGCTGTGCCAGGAATTGCTCGAATGCCTGTGCGAGCACTCCGTCGCGGCCTACGAGCGCGAGCTCGCCCAGGGCTATATCACCGTGCGCGGATGCCGCGTGGGCATTTCGGGCAGGGCCGTCGCGCGGGAAGGAACGATTGCGCGCTACTCGCACGTCACGGGCTTCAACCTTAGGCTCGCGCGCGAGGTGCGCGGCTGCGCGGAACCTGTGATGAACGAGATTTACGACGGCGAAGGCGGCGTCAACAGCGTGCTTGTGCTCTCGGCGCCCGGTGCGGGGAAGACGACGCTTTTAAGGGACGCTGCGCGCCTCGTATCGGACGGCTGGCGCAGCGAGCGTGGCAGAAAGGTCTGCATAGCCGACGAGCGCGGGGAGCTCGCGGGCGCTTACCTCGGGCAGCCCAGCTTCGATGTGGGCGCGCGCACGGACGTGACGGACGGCTGCATGAAGTCCGAGGCGATGCGCTCCCTGATCCGCAGCATGTCCCCCGAGGTGCTCGTGACGGATGAAATCGGCTCTGATTCGGATGCGGAGGCCATCATGCTCGCCGCGGCCTCCGGCGTCGCGGTGCTCGCGAGCGCGCACGCGCGCGACGAGCGGGACGCCATGCGCAAGCCCTACTTAAAAAAGCTCGCGGAGTCCGGCTGCTTTGACAAGTTCATGGTGCTCAGGCGCGAGGGGGAGCAGGCGGATATCCGCGCGGCGCGCTTTCGAGCATTATGAGGGCGGCGTGTGCCATCGCGCTGTTCCTCGCGTGCGCGTGGCTCGGCGCAAGGAAGCGCGCGAAACTCGACGCGCGGCTGCAGGCGCTGTGCGGCTTCCTTTCGGATATCCGCAGGCTGAGGGACATCATGGAGCTTTCGCCCATCCCGATCGCGGAGGCCGCTTCGCGGCTCAAAAGCGGCATCTGGGAACTGTTTGTCGGCGGGATGCAAAGCGCGGGCGCGCCGCTCGCATGGGAGAAGGCGCTGGACGAGTCACCCGAATTTGCCGACGACCGGGACGTTATCGAGGGTTTCGGCGAGGCGCTGCGCCTTGTGGAGATGCGCGCGCAACTCAACGCCCTGACGCTTATGATGCGCGAGCTCGAGGAAAGAAAGCTTGCGCTTGCGGCGGAGCTTGAGAAGAAGGGCAAAATGTACTCCTCGCTCGGCGTGCTGCTGGGCCTGTCGCTCGCTTTGCTCGTGATATAGGAGGCGCAAGAAATATGGATATCGCAATTGTGATCAAAATCGCGGGAATCGGCATCCTCGTCGCGATCATCTATCAGCTGCTCAAGCAGACGGGCAGGGATGAGATGGCCATGCTCGCCGTGGTCGCGGGGCTGGTGATCACGCTCGCCATGGTCGTGAACCTGATCGCGACGCTCTTCGAGAACGTTAAGAGCATTTTCGGGCTTTACTGAACCATGGGCATGAGCGCGCTGAAAATCGCGGGCTTCGCCATCGCGGCCGCGGCCGCGGCCCTGACGGTCCGCTCTTATAAGCCGGAGCTTGGCATGCAGATCGGCGTCGCGACGGGACTGATGCTCCTTCTCTACGCGCTGGGCGAAGTTGGGGGGATATTCGCGGAGCTTTCGGACTACGTCGAGGATTTCGGCATCCCGGTGGAATACATCGAGGCGATGCTCAAGGTCACGGGCATCGTGTACCTGATCCAGTTCGCAGCGGAAGCCTGCCGCGACTCCGGCGAGGGAGCGATCGCCGCGAAAACGGAGCTCGCCGGGCGCGTGATGATCCTCGTCGTGTGTCTGCCGGTCATCAAGACCGTATTTGAACTGATCTCGACCGTTGCCGGAGGCATCCAGTGAGCGACATCGACCTGAGCGGAATCGGCGAACTCGACCTTGGCGCGTGGGAAGCCCTGTGGCGGAGCTTTTCCGGGTCCTCGCCGTTCGGCTACGCGGGCGTGAAGGATATGATCTTAGCGCTCGCGTCCGGTTCAGGCGGGCTGTCGCCCGCGTCCGTGTTGGAGGCGGTCAAGCAGTTCGCGCTCGAGGCGTTCCGGCAATCCTTCGCGTCCTACGCGGCGCTTATCGCGGTGGCGGTGCTCGCGGCGCTCATGGGCGTCATCTCCAAGGAAAAGGACGGCATAGGCAGCGCGGCGGGGTTTTTGTGCTTTGGCATGAGCGCGGCTCTCGTCGCCTACAACCTCGCGCGCGTCGTCGCGCTGACGGCTGCCTCCATCGATGCGCTCTCAAACTGCGTGGAAACGGTTACACCCGTGATGACGGCGGCGCTCGCCGCGACGGGGAGCGCCGCGTCGAGCACGCTCATGCAGCCGTTGACCGCATTTTTGAGCCTTGCAGTTACGGGCGCGTTCAAAAACATCGTACTGCCCCTCGTCGCCGCGGCCGGCATGGCCTCCATGCTCGGCGTGCTCAGCGAAAGCGGCAGCCTCGAGCACATGTTCGGCTTTTTTAAATCCGCCGTAAAATGGATCGTCGGCGCGGTATTTACCGTGTATTTCGGCGTAGTATCTATACAGGGAATCACCGTTGCGCGCGCGGACAGCTTGGCGATGCGAACCGCACGCTACGCGCTCGACAAATCCGTCCCCATCGTGGGCGGGGCGGTGTCCGGCACGCTCGACACGCTGCTTGCGAGCGCGACCCTCATCAAGAACGCCGCGGGCGCGGCGGCCGTGGTGACGGCCGTGATGGTGGCGGCCACGCCGCTCATCGCCATCGCCTGCTCCGGCCTCGCATGTAGGGCAATCGCTGCGCTGTGCGAGCCGCTGGGGGATAAGCGCATTCCCGGCCTGCTCACGAAAATGGCGGACGTGTGCACGCTGCTGTTCGCGACGCTCATCGCGGTGGCCGCGATGTTCATCATCACGGCGGGGCTGACCTTCGCCGCGGGCAACCCGTGAACGGGGTGCTCCAAATGATGACGCGGCTTGGGGCAATCGCCGTGGCCGCGGCGGTGTGCGAGTTCGCCCTGCCAAAGGGGAACCTGCGCAGCAGCGGAAGGAAGGCGATTTCGCTGATGGTGCTCGTATGCACAATTCAATGCGTGTTGGACCTTATGGGTGAACTGTGATGGCTGGCGGCGGCAAAACGACAAACGGGAAGCTTTTCGCCGGATTGGCGGAGCGGATGAAGGCCGACAAGAAGTTCGAGCTGGCGGTTTACGCGGTGCTGCTGCTCATCGGCGTGCTGATCTTCGCCGTGTCCTCCTGCGACGGGTTCGCATTCAACAAAGCCTCGGGAAACGCGGCGCAGGAGAACACATCCTCCGCGGACGAGGTTGAAAAGCGCCTCGAGGACATCCTTTCGAGCATCGAAGGGGCGGGCGAGGTCAAGGTGATGATCGTACGGGCGGAAGACGGCTCGGTTCAGGGCGCGATCGTGACGGCCGAGGGCGCCGAAGACATTGCCGTTTGCGAAAAGCTCAGGAACGCCGTGCGCACCGTGCTTGGCATCCAGATCGGCCAGGTGGAAATCTTTCAGATGCAAATAAATCAAGCGGAGGGTTAGTATGCGCGCTATCGACTGGAAATCAATTATACGGAGGGTGGGCATTATGAAGAAATACATCTACATCGGCGTGGTCGCGCTCCTGCTCGCGGGTGCGGTATGGTGGAGCGTGGCCGGCAGCGGAACGAAGATTGCGGACAATGGCACGCAGGCAAGCGGAAGCCAAGGCGAGAGCGAGGAGGCCTCCGCGCAGGCGGGTACGGATTACTACGAGGCGTTCCGCCAGGAGAGGGAGGAGACGCGCAACCTTGAACTTTCGTATCTCGACGAGATCATCGCGACCTCGGTTTCCGACTCGGAGACGCTTCAGGATGCGCAGGAACAGAAGCTCGCTCTCGTCGCGCAGATGGAGAAGGAATTCGCCATTGAGAACCTGATTCGCGCGAAAGGCTTCGCAGACGCGGCGGTGACGTTCCACCAGGGCGCGGTCAGCGTCGTGGTGGACGCGGAGGAGCTCACCACGGAACAGGCGGCACAGATCCTCGAAATCGTGCAGAGCGAAACGGGGGAGATCGCCGAGAACATCAAGGTGATCCCGAATCCGAAATAAAAGAAAACTCTCTGTGAATTGAGGGGGCAAAAAACTGTTCCGCTATGCAGGGATTGGTTTTTCTGCTATAATACCCAAAAGACCAAAGAGGAGGGAGCGCTATGGCAAACGAGAACGAAATCTCCCACGATATGAACGACGTGCAGGGAGGAAGGATCACCTTCGCGCCCGACGTGATCGCGACGATCGCAAACCTTGCCGCCGCCGAAATAGACGGCGTGGACGGTATGTCCGGCAACGTGGCCGACAGCATATCGGGCATACTCAACTCCAAGAAGAACCTGACCAAGGGTGTACGCGTGGAAGTCAACGAGGACGAGGTGAGCGTCGAGCTTGCCGTCATTATCAAATACGGTTATAAGCTTCATGAGGTCTGCGCGAACATCCAGAGGAGCATCAAGAACGCCATTGAGACGATGACGGGGTTGCGCGTGACGCAGGTCAACGTGTCCGTCCAGTCGATCTGCTTCGAGAAGGCCGGCGCGAGGAAAGCGGAATCCTCTTCGGAGCCGCAGTAAACAAGCGGGGACGATTACAAAGGATAAGGAGCAAAACAAATGAAATTCAGATTCATCGATAAGCTTCTGCTCGTGCTGCTGCTTCTCTTGGCAGTTGCGCTTTGCGCGCTGTGCCTTGGCGTCGCCATGGACCTGATCCCGGGGGCGCTCGTACAGGAGTATGCGGGGATCCTTACCAACGGTCTCATCGTAAACAGGCTCATACTCGGCGCCATCGGCCTCGCGCTCTTGATCGTGGCGCTTCGGCTGTTCATCGCGATGGGTAGGCGGGAGATCGCGCCAAGGGAGAAAGCGCCGACCTCCGCGCTGCTGGCCACCAGCGAGAACGGCACGGCGTACATCACCCTGTCCGCGCTCGACGCGCTCGTCCAGCGTCATTGCCGCGCCAATACGCGTATCAAGGAGTGCGAGAGCGCCGTCGTCGCCATGCAGAACGGCGTGTCGGTATCCCTCAAATTGCAGGTTTTGCCGGATACGGTCATACCCGAGCTGACCGCGCAGCTTCAGAAATCGCTCAAGGAATACATCGAAACCGTCAGCGGCATTGCGGTCGTGGGCGTCGACATCCTCATTTTGCCGCTCGCGCAGCCAAAAGCCCCCAGGGCGATATAACAGGAGAACAGAATGGAACCTTTGGAGTTTTTCAGAAAGTACAGATGGCGCATCCTCGGCGTCGTGTTCGCGATCATCTTCACGATCCTCGTGTTCACAATCAATTTTTGGCGCACGCTTTTGCTTTTCGCCATCGTGGGACTCGCCTATTTCATCGGCACGCTGATGGACGAGGGCGGGCGCGAACGGGTGAAGGAATTCTTCCGCTCGCTGTTTGGCCATCACGGAAGCTGAGCGGGGGGATACTGGCCGGTTATGAGCAGGAAGATCGCCCGCGAGGTGGCCATGAAGAGCGCTTTTGCGCGTCTTTTCGGCGGTGAGAATACCTACGCGGATATATTGGACAAGTCCGAGATTGAGGAACAGCCGTCCGAGGACGACCTCGCGTATTCCGCCGAGGTTCTCGTTGGTATACAGGAGCACGCCGGGGAGATCGATGAGCTTATCCGCGAGCTCGCCGTCAACTGGAGCATCGAGCGCATGCCGCGCGTGGATCTTTCCATCCTGCGCGTCGCCATCTACGAGATGCTCTACCGCGAAGACATTCCCGAGAGCGTATCGATCAACGAAGCGGTCGAGCTCGCCAAGCGCTTCGGGGGAGAGCGCTCGAGCGCCTACATCAACGGGATGTTGGGCACGCTCTCCAAAAGGAGAGCAAAAGGAGAGGCTTGATTTGCGCCGCCTGTTCATCGGGATAGATACAAGCTGCTATACAACATCCGCCGCGTGCGTCGATGATAAGGGCATCGTCCTGGATCGGAGGACGGTGCTTTTCGTCGAACATGGGGAAAGAGGGCTGCGCCAGAGCGAGGGCCTGTTCCAGCACGTGCGCAACCTTGGCGCGCTCATCCCGGAGGTTTTGGGCAACCTCCCCGAGGGGGAGATTATATCCGTAGGCGTCAGCGCGCGCCCGCGGCCGGAGGCGGATTCCTACATGCCCGTGTTCCTCGCGGGCCGGACCGCTGCGGCGACGCTCGCGGCGGCGCGCGGGGTTCCGTTATACGAATTCTCCCATCAGGAGGGGCATATCCGCGCGGCACTTTTGGGAAACGAGGCGCTGATCGGCGGGCGCTTCCTCTCCATGCACCTCTCCGGCGGCACGACGGAAACGCTGCTCGTCGGGGAGGACGGCTCGATCGCTTTAATCGGCGGCACGTCCGACCTCCACGCGGGGCAGTTCGTGGACCGCGTGGGCGTCGCGATGGGGCTGGATTTCCCTTGCGGAAAGGCGCTGGAGAAGCTCGCGGCCGCGTTCGACGGAAAACCTGCGTACAAACTGCCCAGCGCCGTACAGGGCTGCGGCTGCTCGTTCTCCGGCGTCGAAAGCGAGGCGCAGCGAAGGCTCGCCGCGGGAGCGGACAAGCCCGGACTTGCCTATGCCGTGTACGACTGCATGGCGCGCACCTTCTCCGGGATGCTTTTCGAAGCTTCAAAAAAGACCGGCTGCGATGAAGCGCTGCTTGCGGGCGGCGTCGCGTCGAGCGCGCTTTTAAGACGGTTGATCTTGGAACGTATGGGAAAGCGCGGAAACATCAAACTATACTTCGGGGAGAGCTCTCTCTCCTCGGATAACGCCGTGGGCGCGGCGCTGCTCGCGCGGGACGCGTCCGCTGGCGGGGAGCGCGCATGAGAGCGGACTATGTGCTCAGCGTGACGCAGCTCAACGATTATGTCGCGAGCCTTCTGGGAAACGACGCGCTGCTCGCGGGGCTTTCGCTCCGCGGCGAGATCAGCGGCCTTAAACGCCATACGTCGGGCCACCTCTACTTCTCGATGAAGGACGAGAACGCGCTCGTGCGCTGCGTGATGTTCCGCCAAAACGCCCTGTCGCTTCAGCGTGAAATCCGCGACGGCATGCAGATTGTCGCGCGCGGCTACGCCTCGCTGTTCACGCGGGACGGACAGTTCCAGTTCTACGTCAGGTCCGTTGAGGACGAGGGCGAGGGGGAGCTTTACCGGCGCTTCATGCAGCTTAAGGCACGGCTTGAGGCGACGGGCATGTTTGATCCCGCGCACAAGAGGGAAATCCCGAGGCTGCCGCGTTCCGTAGGCGTCGTCACGTCCGCGACGGGCGCCGCGGTGCAGGACATCGTCAACATCATACGCAGGCGATACCCTGCGATGGACATCATCCTCTGCCCCGCGCAGGTGCAGGGGGAAGGCGCTGCGAAGGACATCGCCGCGGCAATCCGCGCCATAGAGGATGACGGGCGCGCGGATGTGCTCATCGTCGGGCGCGGCGGCGGCAGCCTGGAGGACCTCTGGGCGTTCAACGAGGAAGTTGTCGCAAAGGCGATTTATCGGTGCGGCATCCCCGTGGTTAGCGCCGTAGGGCATGAAACGGATTTTACCATTGCGGATTTCGCCGCCGACCTCCGCGCGCCCACGCCTTCCGCCGCGGCCGAGCTGTGCGTGCCCGAGTACGAGGCGCTGAGTGCGGACGTCGCGGAATTTCAGCACAAGCTCGCGCTTTACGCGCGCCGTTCTCTCGAGACGGAACGCACGAAGCTGGACGCATACCGCGCGCACGGCGCGTTTTCTGCGCCGGGCTACGCAATGAAATCCTTATGCGACGCGCTGGACGCGCTCGAGAAGGGTTTGGAGAGGGAAAGCGCCGATATCCTCGTCGAGAACAGGCGCGCGCTCGACGCGGCGGACGCGGCTCTCGCGGCGCTCGCGCCGCAAAGGACGCTGGAGCGCGGCTTCGCGCTGATCAAAACGGAAGGCGGCACGATCGGTTCGATCTCGGGTCTCGAGGTGGGAAAGCGCGCAAAAATCGTCATGCGCGACGGGGAAGCGGACGTCACGGTGGAGAACATCAAAGCGGGAGGAAGCCAATGAGCGAGAAAAGCGGCGCGTATGAAAAAGATATGAAACGGCTCCAGGAGATCGTCGAGCAGCTTTCGAAGGGAGGGCTGCAGCTCGACGAGATGATGAAGCTCTACGAGGAGGGCGTGGCGCTGAGCGCGAAATGCCGCAGAACCCTCGACGAATACGAAGCGAAGCTCATCGTGATCGACAGGAGGAACGGCGGGAATGCGGATGAGTGACGCGTACCTTCCCCTGATCGAGGAGATGCTCGCGCGGTCGGTCTCGGATGAAGCCATACCCAAACCCCTGCGCGAGTCGATGGCGTACAGCCTGGTTTCCGGCGGAAAGCGCCTGAGGCCGCGCATATGCCTCGCCTGCTGCGCGCTTGCCGACGGCAGCATCGAATCCGCGCTGCCACTCGCGTGCGGCGTGGAAATGATCCACGCGTATTCGCTTATCCACGACGATCTACCCTGCATGGACGACGACGATTTCCGCCGCGGCAAACCCGCGAACCACATCGTATACGGCGAGGCCGGCGCGGTGCTGGCCGGGGACGCGCTGTTAACCCATGCCTTCGAGTGGATGCTCGCCCACGCGCCGGACAAGCCGGAGGCGCTTGGAAACTATGTGCGCGCGGTGCGCGCCATTGCCGAGGGCGCGGGTGCGCGCGGCATGGTCGCGGGGCAGAGTTTGGAATTATCCGGCGCGCTCGAGGCGGGGAAGATCCTCCTCGAGGAGGTGCACAGCAAAAAAACGGGCGCGCTGCTGCGCGCCGCCGCCCTCGCGGGCGGGTACGCTGCGGGTGCGGACGACAGGACGCTCCGCGCGCTCGATGCGTTCGCCGCGCAATACGGCGCGCTCTTCCAGATCGCGGACGATATTGCGGACGCCGCGGCGGAAAAGGGAAGTGATAAGAACTGCGTATCCGTGTACGGGCTGGAGAGGGCGCGTTCCCTCGCGCAGCAAGCGGCATACGAGGCGCGGGAAGCGCTTCGCCCATGCGCGCAACACGCACAATATCTCATGGACCTGATCGAAGGCACGCTTCGCGCGGCGATCGCGTGACCGATCCGGCGCGCCGCGCCGTAATTTGAAGAGGCACGCATCAATACCAGGAAAGGCGTTGGACATGACGCAGACACCCTTACTTGACACCATCGGGAGCATCGAGGATTTCAGGCGTATCGACAGGAACGCGCTCGGCGCGCTTGCCGCGGAGATACGCTCCTTTCTTGTTGAAACCGTATCGAAAAACGGGGGCCATCTGGCCTCGAACCTCGGCGCGGTCGAACTGACACTCGCGCTTCACACGGCGTTTGATTCGCCAAAGGATAAGCTCGTCTTCGACGTCGGACATCAGACTTACGTCCACAAGCTCATAACCGGCCGGAAGGCCGAATTTTCTTCCCTGCGCAAGTTGGGCGGCATCAGCGGCTTTCCCAAGCGCGCCGAAAGCCCGCACGACGCGTTTGATACCGGCCACGCGAGCACGTCGATCTCCGCGGCCATCGGCATGCTCCGCGCGGACGCCATGCTTGGACGGGAACGCTATGT
>DATMYG010000082.1:0-4731 GCA_035561055.1 Clostridia bacterium
CCATTATGTATTCAAGCACATCTATGACACTATTAAACAGTTCTAAAGAAAGATGTTCTTACGCCTTTTTTAAAAACTCCATGACGAGCTTCGAAAAATAGGGCTTGGCGCGCTCCGCGGCCTCGAGCACCTCTTCCTCCGTAACGGGATTGTCGGTAAGCCCGGCCGCGTAGTTGCATAGAAGCGAGATACCCAGCGTCCGCATGCCGCAGTGCGCGGCGGCGATGCTCTCCGGCACGGTGGACATGCCCACCGCGTCCCCGCCGAGCATGCGAAAGGCGCGTATTTCCGCGTGCGACTCGTACTGCGGGCCGAGCGCGCAGCAATAGACGCCCTCGCGCAGCACCAGCCCCATCCCTTCGGCCGCCTCGCGCGCAAGCGCGCGGTATCCCTTATCGAACACGTTGCCCACATCCGGAAAGCGCACGCCGAACTCCGGGATGTTAGGCCCCGCGAGGGGGCTCGCCTGCGAAAAATTGAGGTAATCGGACAGGAGCATCAGCTCGCCTATGCCGAAATTAGTGTTGAGGATGCCCGCCGCGTTGGTGACGATCATGGACGAAGCGCCAAGAAGCTTCGCCACGCGCACCGGGAAGGCGACCTCGGCGGGTTCGTATCCCTCGTAGCGGTGCATACGCCCCTGCATGATCATGACCCGCTTGCCGCACAGCTCCCCGAATACCAGCCTGCCCTTGTGGCCGGGCGCGGTGGAGACGCGAAAGCCCGGTATTTCTTCATACGGCACATAAGCCGCGCCCTCGGTGAGATCGCCGATGAAACCCAGCCCAGAGCCAAGGATCAGCAGGAATTCCGGCCGCGCGTCGACCCTGGCGCGGATGGCGTCGGCCGCGCTAAGATAATCCTCATACGCATAAAACATGGCGTCGTCTCCTTTGCATGTGCCTGGGATGAGTATAACGGAATCCTTGGGAATTGACAACGGGCGCGCCCCTCCTCCAAAAAAGCGGCCCTCGTATTGTAGGGGCGGATGGTATCCGCCCGCTTCAAGCGAGAGCCGCCTCAAATACCTGATTGTCAACTGTTACAGTACGAAGTGCATGAACCTGAGCGCCTCGAACCAGTTGTCCGTGTCGAACTCGACCACGCGCGCGTCGGTCTGCTTTGCGCCCGGATAATAGCCCGCGCCGAGCGCCTTAAAATGCTCCTTGAAATTGACCTCGAGGTGGTAGTGCTCCGGCGCGGGGAACATGCACTGCTCCTTCGTGTGGGATTTTACGGACTTTTTGACCGCCTCGCGTATGGCGCGCACGGCGAGCTCGGGGTGCATGCCCAAAGACCCGCTGCCCGTACCCTCGGATACCGCCACGACCGCGATGTTGGGGTTGACGCCCTGCAGCCAGTCGCACAGGCCCTTGTCGCCGCAGGCGCAGTAAACCGGCACGCCCACGTAGGTGGCGGTGAGGCAGTTCATCATCAGCTCGCTCATCAGTTCGCCGTTGAGCTTGACGTAGTTGTTGGTCGTGTTCATCGTGTGGGAGAGCGGGTTGCCGTTCATCTGCGCGGCGCTGTGGTAGCCCGTGAACACCACGCCGTCGAAGCTCTCATCCAGCCCGAACATCATTGAGAACGGGTGGCGCGCCCAGCCGCGGAATACGCGCGCGTATTCGGGAAGCTTGCCGGGGTTGATGTTACGGCCGCTGTCGTGCGCGTCCTTGACGAGCACTTCCTCTGCGCCCGCGTCGTGCGCGCCCTCGCAGGCGGCGCGGACCTCGCGGGTCATCTGCTCGGCGAAATAATCGTAGTCGTGGGGCCTGTCCTTGTCCGTCTCGTTCCAGTGGACGATGCCCGAGGTCCCCTCGATGTCCGCGCTGATGAACAGCTTCTTCATGTTCGTTCCTCCTTTTTAATAACCGCATTTATCGAGAAATGCGTTGAGTATCTCGGCATACCGCGCCCGGTCGGAGAAAAGGCTCCTCGCGTGCTCCGCGCCGGGGAAAAGATGCAGTTCCTTCGCGCCGCGCTTGGCCTCGTACAGGCGTTTGGAAGCGGCGGGCGGGATCAGCGTATCCGCCTCGCCGTGGATGAAGAGGACGGGCACATCCGGCAGGCCGTTCCGCGCCTCTATGGCGCGAAGCGGCGACACGTCCTGATAGCGGAAACCCGCGCGCAGGCAGGTGATCGCGTTCGCAACCGGAGCGAACGGATACGGGGGCAGGTGCTTGACGCTTGTGACGTTATAGCGCAGCTGTTCCGTCAGATCCGCAAACGGGCAGTCCGCCACGGCGAAATCCGGCGGTTCCTCGAGGCAGCTGGCGAGCAGCACGGCCGCCGCGCCCAAAGATTCCCCGTGCGCGCCGACGACGGCCCGTTTCTGGGGGAAGCCCTTATCTTCCCTGGCGAAGTGTAGCATCCGCTGGAGGTCGCGCTTCTCGAGAAAGCCCATTGTGGTGATCGTTCCGCCCGAATCCCCGGCGTTCCTCTGGTCGTAGACGAGCGCGTCGTACCCGCGCGCGAGGTAGAGCTTGGCGTAGCGCACGACGTGCTCCTTGCGGCTGCTAAAGCCGTGCACGACCACGCAGGCCTTGTCCGTCGGCCTCCCGCAACGCAGCCACAGGTAGCGCAGCTTCACGCCGTCGGTCGCTTCGAGCTCCCCCTCCTCGGTCCGCATCGCCTCGAGTTCGCCGGAGGCGAGGTTGCCGCGCTCGATCTCCTTTTTGACGGCCTCCTCCCTCCCCTCCCGCCTGGGACGTATGACGAGGGCGCTAAGACGCCAGGAGACGAGCGCCGTAGTGAGCGCGAGCGCCAAAATGCCCCCGAGCGCCCAATAGTACCACATGCGGTCCGTCCCCCTCTCCGCCGAACTGCTCTTTAGCCGTTGACGTAGATCCTTTCGGCGCGCGCGGTCACAAGGCAGGTCAGCTCGTAGTTGATCGTGCCGACCTTTCCCGCCGCCTCCTCCCAGGTGATCGAGTCCCCTCCTACGAGGGTTACGATATCGCCGCGCTTCACTTTGGTTTTATCCACAAGCGCCATGGACATGTCCATGCAGATGCGCCCGGCCTGCGGGTATTTCTCCCCGTTGATGGTCACGCTCGTGTTGCCGGAGAGCCTGCGCGGATAACCGTCCGCGTAGCCCGCGAGCATTACCGCGGTCGTAAAGGGCTCGCTCCCCCGGAACGTGCGCCCGTAGCTGACCGTCGTATCCGCGGGGAAATCCCGCACCTGCGATACGCGGGTTCTCAGCGTCATTACGGGCTTGAGGGGACCCGACTGCGGCGCGCTGTCGGGATACAGGCCGTAGAGCATGATACCCTCGCGCACCATGTCGACGACGGTCTCCGGGTGGTAAAGGATGCCCGCGCTGTTGCTCGTATGGCAGGTTTCGGGGCGGAGGCCCTTTTTCGTCAGCTCGCCCAGCACCGTGTTGTAATTCGCAAGCTGCCATGCGGTATAGTCGTCCTCGCCCGGCGTGTCCGCCACGGCGAAGTGGGTGTACATACCCGTCACGTTGAGGCCGGGGAGCTTCATCATGCGCTCCGCAGCGAGAGCCGCCTCGTGCGCGGCGTCCGCGCCCTGCGCGAAGAGTCCCGCACGGCTCATGCCCGTATCGAGCTTGATATGGCACTCCACGCTCGCCCCGGCGGCTGTGGCCGCCGCGCTCATCTCCAGCGCGTGGCTTTCGTCGACGAGCGTCTGCACGATGCTGCGCTTTGCGAGGATGCCCGCGTACTCTGCGGCGGTGTAGCCGAGGATCAGGATGGGCTTTGTGACGCCGCCGTCCCTGAGTTCCACGGCCTCCGCGAGGCAGGCGACCGCGAACGCGTCCGCGCCGTTCTCCTCGAGGAAGCGGCCGCAGCGCACGGCGCCGTGGCCGTACGCGTCCGCCTTAATGACGCACATCACAGGCTTTTTGCACTCTTTGGCGAGTTTGAAGTTGTGAAGAAGGTTTCCAAGGTCGATTTCCGCCCACGTCCGGGCGGAGGAAGAAATGCCGTCCATATGCTTCAGTATGCCTCCGTAAGAAACGGGCCTTTTTGGCCCTCGTCCATCAGTGTAGCGCTTCGCGCGGGCGCTGTCAATGACGCTCCGGGGGGCCGGGGTGAAAAAACGCGCTACCGCCGGTTTGGCACGGCTTTCCTGCCGGCGCACGGCGCGCCGCGGTTGACAGGCACACGCGGGTGTGCTAATATGCTTTTAGCATAAAAATATTTTAAGTTAAAAGGAGTTGATGCATTTTGACGCGCGGGGAGTCCTTCGAAACGCTCAACCACTTCTTCGTGCGCACCTTTAACGGCATACTCGCGTGGGAGGAGCGCAGCCTGCGCGGCGCGGGGCTTACAAACCTTTCCGTAAAGGAGCTGCACGCGCTCGAGGCCGCGCATGAGCTGGGCAAGACCGGGCTCAACACCATGAGCCAGATCGCCGCGCGCATGGGCATTTCGGTCGGCGCGCTGACCACGGCGGTCAACGTGCTCGTGCGCAAGGGATACCTTGCCCGCGGCGGGGATGAAAACGACCGCCGCATCGTGACTATTTCCCCGACCGGGAGCGGCCTTGCCGCGCTGGCTGTGCACGAGGAGTTCCACAGGCGCATGATCGGCGGGATCATGGCCGCGCTGGACGACGCATCCCTCGCGGCGCTTACGGCGAGCGTAAATACGCTCGACACATTTTTTCAGAACCTGATTCAAGAAGGATAGGAGTGACATCATATGGCCCTAATCATCGCGGACAGCACCTGCGACCTGACGCTCGGGCAGGCGAACGAGC
>DATMYG010000083.1:0-5564 GCA_035561055.1 Clostridia bacterium
TCTCGTTACCGCCCTCTACCGCTCGGCGGGCGCGGAGGCGCAGCGTGCCGCGCTTGTTTCAACCTGATACGCACAGGGGCGACCGGGTAATCATGATTGCGGTGCGATGATGGATTTTATGGCCGTGGAAAAGCTCGAAACCATGCTTGGCAGCGCGAAAAAATGCCGCTTTCGCGTCCATATCGGAAACGATGGAGGGGTACGATGATACGGAGAATCGCGGACGCGGAACAAAAAAAGCAAATAGCTTCGCGCATCCTGCTCGCGCTGCCCGACTGGTTCGGCATACCCGAGAGCACGCGCGCGTATATCGGCGGGTGCGCCGACCTTCCCTTTTTTGCGTATGAAAAGGAAGGGGAATACGTCGGCTTCATCGCCCTGAAGGAGACGAGTCCGTTCGCCGCGGAAATCTATGTCATGGGCGTGCTGCGGGAGCATCATCGCACGGGCGTCGGCAGGCGACTTTTCGAGGCCTTCTACGATTACGCCAAGGCACATGGCTACGAGTTTTTGCAGGTCAAAACGGTCGACGCCGGTCTGTATGAGGAATACGACCGCACGAGGCTCTTCTATGAAAGCATGGGGTTCAGGAAGCTCGAGGTGTTCCCAACGCTGTGGGACGAGAGGAACCCCTGCCTCGTCATGGTGATGGCCGTCAGGTAACTTCACGTGCCTTCCAGATTGGTTAAAACGAAAATCCATCAACTGGCCTGCGAAGAACATCGCAGGCCGTTTTCATGCACGGATATTCATGAACAATCCGCGATATTGTTGACAATCGTGAATATTAATGATATAACGTGAACAATGGCGCATCTTAAACGTGAACAATATAGAATCATGGAGGGGATAACGGCATGTTTATGGAGGAAAGGCACCGGGAAATTCTGCAGGCGATCGCGGACCGGGGGCGCATTTCGATTGCGGAAATACAGGAGCGGTTCGACGTTTCACCCGATTCGGCGCGGCGGGACCTGCGCATTCTCGAAGAAAAGGGGCTGCTCAAGCGCACGCACGGCGGCGCGATACCGGCACGGCAGGTGGACGCCCGCCCGCCGAGGCACAGGGATATGAAGGACATGGAAGTGTACGAGAACTACGGCGCAATCGCGAAGAAAGCCGCCGAGTACGTCGCACCGAACGACGTCATCTACCTGACAAGCGGTTCCGTCGGCTTCCTCATGCTCCGGCACCTGCCCAAGGACATTCCCTACACGATCGTCGTCAATTCCGTCACGCTCGCAGAAGAATTAAAGTATTGGGACAACGTCGAGGTTTACGTCGCGGGCGGCAAGATGAGAATGCACGGCACAACTTCGCTTGTGGACAGCTTCGCCACCGCTTTCGTCAGAAACCTGCGTTTCGATAAATGCTTCATGACCGGCGCGGGTCTGAGCGCGCGTTTCGGTTTTTCGAACGGCACGGACGAAACCGCGACTTTCCAGCGGGCGGTCATCGACAATTCGCGAAAGAGCATACTTCTGATGCCGAACCAGAAGATCGCCTTCGACGCGTTCATCAAAGTATGCGACGCGGATCGCTTCGACCTTCTCATCACCGATTGGGACGCCGTCGAGGACGAGCTGAAAAAGATCGAGGAGCTTGGCGTCGAGGTGGTCGTCGTCGAAAAACCGTAATTCGCGGCCTACGCTTCAAAAGGCAATCCACCAAATGGATGGGTTGCCTTTTCCTTATTTTGCCTTGAAGGTCCCGGCGCGTTCGTGTAAACTATCCATAGAAACGCATCAATCGCCGGGAGGAAGGCTGTGGACGACGCAACGCGCGGGGAGCGGTTCGCGCAGATCGCGCTGGCCGAAGCGGGCAAATGCTATCACGGCAACTGCATGGGGGCCGCCACGAACCCTCATCTCTGAAATAAGAATGATAGCTGTTGTTATTCGGTGATTTTGTCACTGTTAAATTTCTGTTCGATGGGTATGATAAGCTAAGAAATCAAAAAGGAGGGACATATATGAGCAAGTATGTTTGCACAATCTGCGGCTACATCTACGACGAAGCGGAGGGTATCCCCGAGGATAATATCGCGCCGGGCACGAAGTGGGAAGACCTTCCCGAGGATTGGGTTTGCCCGGTCTGCGGCGCGGAAAAATCCGCGTTTGTTCAGGAATAGGGCCTGCATGAAATAACATAAAAGTCAATGAAATAACGGAAGGTAAAAAAGATGGAGAAATGGAAATGTACCGTGTGCGGTTATATTCATGAGGGGCCACTTCCCGCGGATTTCACCTGCCCGCGCTGCAAATCGCCCGCGAGCAAGTTTGTGAAGCTCGAGGAGTCGGCCGGGAAGAAGAGTCCCTATGCCGGAACCAAAACCGAAAAGAACCTTGCCGAGGCGTTCGCGGGGGAAAGCCAGGCGCGCAACAAATACACCTACTTCGCGCAGGTTGCCGCGCGAGAGGGCTACGACCAGATTTCGGAAATTTTCCTTAAGACCGCGCGCAACGAGCAGGAGCACGCGCAAATTTGGTTCGAAGAGCTCGGCCACCTTGGCACCACCGCCGAGAACCTCGCCGCCGCAGCGGGCGGGGAAAACTACGAATGGACGGATATGTACGACCACTTTGCAAAGGACGCCGAGCAGGAGGGCTTCCCGGAGCTTGCGGCGCGCTTGCGCCGCGTGGGTGCCATCGAGAAGGCGCACGAGGAGCGCTACCGCGCGCTTCTTAAGAACATCGAGATGCAGAAGGTGTTTGAGAAGAGCGAGGAAACCATATGGGAGTGCCGCGTGTGCGGGCACCTCGTCATAGGCAAGAAAGCGCCCGAAATCTGCCCCGTGTGCAAGCACAGCAGCGCATACTTCGAGGTCAGGAAAGAGAACTACTAAACCGCAGGGGACGCACCGGGCTTTCGGATTTGCCGAAAGCCCGGCTTTGCGTTGCGATAGCGCGTAATGTGATTATGTCACGGTAAAATTCGGCGAAGCGGTATAAACTGTTTTTAGAAAGAGCGCGAAAGCTCGCATTGAATTGTGAAATATGTAACAATCTAGGCAAGCGGGAGGAAAGCACCATGCGAAAGGTCGTCATCATCGGTGGCGTTGCGGGCGGCGCAAGCTGCGCGGCGAGGCTAAGAAGGCTCGACGAAAACGCCGAGATCGTCATGCTCGAGCGCGGGGAGTACATCTCCTACGCGAACTGCGGGCTTCCTTATCACGTCGGAGACGTGATCAAGGCGCGCCAGTCGTTGCTGCTCTCGACGCCGCAGGCCATGCGCGCCAAATACAGCGTTGATGTGCGCGTCAAAAACGAGGCCGTTTCCATCGACCGGGAAAACAAGAACGTAACCGTCCGGCGGCTCGACACGGGTGAAACCTATGAGGAAGGCTACGACGCGCTTGTGATCGCGACCGGTTCGTCGCCCCTTCGCCCGCCGATCCCCGGCATCGACTCGCCGCGCATCCGCACGCTCTGGACGGTGCCGGATACGGATGAAATCCGCGCCATCGTGCAGCGGGGCGGCGCGAGGCGCGCCGCCGTCGTCGGCGGCGGGTTCATCGGGCTAGAGATGGCGGAGAACCTCCATCACGCGGGCCTCGAAGTATCCATCGTCGAGATGCTCGATCAGGTCATGGCGCCGCTCGACTACGAGATGGCGCAGCTTCTGCACGAAAACATCGCGCAAAGCGGCGTGAAGCTGCACCTGGGCGACGGTGTTTCCTCCTTTGAGGATAAGGGCGACAGGGTAGATATCGTCCTCAAAAGCGGTGCTGTCGTTCCCGCGGAGCTCGTTATCCTCGCCATCGGCGTCAAGCCGAACGGGGAGCTCGCCAAAGCCGCCGGGCTCGCGGTCAACGCGCGCGGCGGCGTCGTCGTGGACGAGTACCTCAAAACCTCCGACCCCAACATTTACGCTGTGGGCGACGTGATCGAGGTGGAGGATTTCATTTCAAAGGAACGCGCCATGGTGCCGCTCGCAGGCCCCGCAAATAAACAGGGGCGTATCGCCGCCGACAACATCGCGGGTGCGAACGAAACCTACAAGGGCACGCAAGGCTCCTCCGTTGCCAAGGTCTTCGACCTCACCGCGGCGAGCACGGGCGCGAACGAGAAGACGCTCGTCAAGCGCGGCCTCGTCAAGGGGAAGGATTTTGAGAGCGTCGTCGTCACGCAGAACTCGCACGCGGGCTATTATCCCGGCGCGGTGCCGCTTACGCTCAAGCTGCTCTTCGGCATGGATGGGGAAAAGCTCTTCGGCGCGCAGATCGTCGGACGGGACGGCGTGGACAAGCGCATCGACACCATCGCCACGGCCATCCGCCTTGGCGCGGGCGTGGACGATCTCGCGGAGCTCGAGCTCGCCTATGCGCCGCCCTACTCCTCCGCGAAGGACCCCGTCAACATGGCGGGCTTCGTGGCAGGCAACGTCCTCTCCGGCCTCGTGAAGTTCTCCTCGTGGGACGCGGTCGAAAAGGATCCCGGTGCAGTACTTCTTGATGTGCGCGAGGATGCGGAGCTCATGGCCTTCTCGCTGCCGGGCGCGGTGCATATCCCGCTGGGGCAGCTTCGCGACAGGCTCGGCGAACTCGATAAAAACCGCAGGATCATCACCTTCTGCGCCATCGGCGTGCGCAGCTACAACGCGGCGCGCATCCTCATGAACAACGGCTTCGCCGATGTGCTGCTGTACCCCGGCGGCACGCGGTTCTATCAATCCACGCACTATCGGGAGGAGAGCATGAATACTACAAGCACCGCGTCCGTGACCGATAGCGGACATCTGGACGCGAAGGATATCCCCGTCGTCAGCATGCGCGTCGACTGCAGCGGCATGCAGTGCCCCGGTCCGATCATGAAGGTGTTCGAGACCATGCGGGAGATGAAGGAGGGAGAGGTCATGGAGGTTTCCGCCTCCGACCCGGGTTTTGCGCGCGACATCGGCGCGTGGTGCAGGCGCACGGGCAACACGCTAATCACCAACGTACGCAGGGGAGACGATTATGTCGCGTCCGTCAGGAAGGGCGGCGCTCCCGCCGCGGGTACTGTGCGCGATACCGCGGATGGCAAGACCATCATTGTCTTCTCCGGCGACCTTGATAAGGTGCTGGCGAGCTTTATTATCGCCAACGGCGCGGCCGCCATGGGAAGGAAGGTTACGATGTTCTTCACCTTCTGGGGCCTGACCGTGCTTCGCAAGGCAAAAAAACAGCGCGTGAAAAAGACCTTCATGGAGTCGATGTTCGGCGGGATGCTGCCGCGCGGAAGCGGGAAGCTCAAGCTTTCGCGCATGAACATGGGCGGCATGGGCACGGCCATGATGAAGATGATTATGAAAGGCAAGCGCGTCGATTCCCTTGAGGAGCTCATCAGGAAAGCCATCGAAGCGGGTGTGAAGATCGTCGCCTGCACGATGAGCATGGACGTCATGGGCATCAAGGAGGAGGAGCTTATCGAGGGTGTGGAGCTCGGGGGCGTGGGCGCGTACCTCGGGGACGCGGAGGAATCCAACGTAAACCTGTTTATCTAAGCGAAGGGTATTTTAGGGGAGCCGACCGCATGGCCGGCTCTCTTTTCTTCCCTTTTTCGCGCCCGCGTGGTACACTGAAT
>DATMYG010000084.1:0-10103 GCA_035561055.1 Clostridia bacterium
ATTCATAAGCGTCGTAAAAACCGTGGCTGTAATCAGCCGCGGTTTCAATATGTTTCGCAGTTCAGCCGCAAGTTTCCCGTCCTGATATATCCAGGGGTCACTCCAGCCCCACCACGAACCGGTAGAGCGGTTTCATGAGGGCGAACGCCTCCCTCGTTTCGACGAATATTTCCCGGGAAAACGTCTTTTCGATATCTTTCGAGAAAAAGCACCAGCTTAAGCCCTTGCGGTTGACGTAAGGCTTGATCTCTTCGGGCGCCGCAGGAAAACGATCCGTTTTGAACGATTCGCCTTGCACGGTGAAGCCGTGTTCGAGAAGAGGCCTCGAGAGGTCGATGAGCTTCTGCGGGTTCGCGAGCGCGCGCTCGCGAAACGGCTTCATGAGCGCCGGATTCGCGTCGTACATGCCCATACCATACCCGTAACCGCCGGGCTCGATTTCGAAGTAGACGCAAAAGCTCTCGCTCGTGCGCGCCTCGACGGGCTTAAAGCCGATCCAGCCGTGATCCCGATAGGGCAGCTTGTTTTTCGAAAAACGCGTATCCCTGTTCATGCGCGAGACCAGCACGCCCATGCGCGTGTCGAAGCCCGGGTTGATCTCGAGCGCCGCGGGGATAAGCTCGTTCGCGAGCGCGCGCATGGGCTGCTGCACGACACTGCGGCAGCGCTCCCGGTTGGCGTCGAAGAACGCCTTCTCGTTGTTGAAGCCGAGCTCGAGGAAAAACTTGAACGTGTCGGGCATAAAGCCGGTAAATTCCTGCGGTTGCATAGCGGACTCCTTGGGTTTTGCAGTTTCAATTAATGGGGCGGATGTTCCCATCCGCCCCATTTTACCACCGAATCGATTGGAAAGTCATCTTTCTTCCCGGAAGTAGGCGAGGCCGAGGCTGGTCGGAGGTTGATCCTCGCGCTTGTGGCGAAGGCTCACGATGATGAGCACCGCGATGGTGACCGCATAGGGCAGCATCTTGAAGAGCTCCTGGGAACTGCGCGTGAGGCCGGGGATGTAATAGTAGAGCCAGAACAGCGCGCCGAAGAGGTACGCGCCCCAGATAGCGCGCGTGGGCTTCCACGTAGCGAAGATGACGAGCGCCACCGCGAGCCAGCCGAGACCCTCTATGCTGCCGTCCGTCGACCATGTGCCCTTGATGTAATCGAGCGTGTAGTACAGCCCGCCCAGGCCCGAGATGCCCGCGCCCACGCAGGTGGCGACATATTTATATTTGGTGACGTTGATGCCCGCGGCGTCCGCCGTGGCGGGGTTTTCGCCGACGGCGCGCAGGTTGAGGCCCACGCTCGTGCGGTTGATGAACCAGCTTACGAACACCGCCGCCGCGACGGCGAGGTACGCGAGAAAGCCGTAGGAGAAGAGGATCTTGCCGATGGCCCCTGTCTCGGTTGAAAGATACGGAATGGTTTCGCGGAACGCGCCGCTCGCGAGCGCGACGGAAATCTGCCCCGCGCCGCCCGCCATCTTATTGAGCGTGCCGCCGAAGAGGTTGGCGATGCCGCCGCCGAGTATGGTCAGCGTCAGACCCGTGACGTTCTGGTTCGCGCGAAGCGTGATGGTCAAAACCGAGTAGATCAGGCCGCCCACCATCGCGAGCAGGAACGCCGCCCCGAAAGTAATGAGCAGCGCGACGAGGGCGTTCGCCTGCGCGACGCTGTTTTCGTAGACGAAGGCGGCGATGAGCCCGGCGATGCCGCCCAGGTACATCACGCCCGGCACGCCGAGGTTCAGGTTGCCCGACTTCTCGGCGAGGATCTCGCCTGTCGCCCCGAAGAGGATGACCGTACCGAAGGCGACGGCCGCCTGGATGAGGGAAATCAGTTGCGTCATTTGCCGTCCTCCTTATGCTTGCCGCGGAAGTGGACCTTGAAGTTGATGAAGAACTCGCTGCCGAGGATGAAGCAGAGGATGATACCCATAATCATCTCGGAGACGAAGTCGTTGAGGTCGAACTGCGAGGCGATCTGGATCGCGCCCTTGTCGAGGAACACCAGAAGGCCAGAAATAAGCGCCATCACGAGCGTGTTGAACTTCGCGAGCCACGCGACGATGATCGCGATGAAGCCCCTGCCGCCCGCCGTGCCCGTAGAGATCGTATGGCTCATGCCCGCCACGGCGAGGAAGCCCGCGATGCCGCAGATTGCCCCGGAAAGAATCATCGTGCGGATGACGACCTTTTTGACGTTGATGGCGGCATAGCGCGCGGTATTCTCGCTCTCGCCGACCACGGCGATCTCATAGCCCTGCTTGCTGTAGCGAAGGTACAGATACATGGCGGCGGCGAGCGCGACGACGATGAGCACGTTGAGTAGGTACATCTGCTTGAATATGGGCGGAAACCAGCCGGACTTGGTCATCTGGTTGATGATGCCGACCGTGTTGGAGCCAAAGGGATTCTCCCACAGGGCGACAAAGTAGGAGGTGAACTGGATGGCGATATAGTTCATCATCAGCGTGAAGAGCGTTTCGTTCGCGTTCCAGCGCGCCTTGAATATGGCCGGAATCAGCCCCCAGACCGCGCCCGCGAGCGCGCTCGCGGCGATCATAATGAGAAGCAGCGGCAACTGGAAGTTCATGAGCGTCTTGCCCAGATAGATCATGCACGCGGCGGTCGCGATGCCGCCCACGAGGATCTGCCCCTCCGCGCCGATGTTCCAGAAGCGCATCTTAAACGCTGGCGCGAGGCCGACGCCGATGCACAGCAGCAACATCAAATCGCGCACGGTAACCCAAGTGCGGTTTACGGTGCTAAACGCGCCGTTGAACATGGCGACGTACACCGCGACCGGGTTGAGCCCCGTGAGTCCAAAGATGATGACGCCGCACACCACGAGCGAGGCGAACAGCGCGGCAATGCGGATCAGCCACGCGCGCCAGGCCCCGATGGAAGCGCGCTTGCTGATACGTACGATCGGTTCCTTAGTTTTCTCCATGCTCATTGTTCGCACCTCCCGCTCAGATGGGCCATCATCAAGCCCACCTCCTCCTTGGTGGTATTGCGCCCGTCCACGATGCCGCTCACGCGGCCCGCGCAGAGCACGAGAATCCGGTCGCACAGCTCGAGCAGCACGTCGAGGTCCTCGCCGACGTAGACGACCGCCGCGCCGCGCTCCTTCTCCCTGTTGAGCAGATGATAAATCGTATAGGATGTGTTGATATCCAGGCCGCGCACCGCGTAGGCCGTCATCAGCAGCGAGGGGGACGAGGCGATTTCGCGCCCGACGAGCACCTTCTGCACATTTCCGCCGGAAAGCTTACGGATGGGCGTGTTCAGGCTGGGGGTGACGACCTCCAGTTCCTCGACGACGGTCTTGGCGAGCTTCTGCGGGCCGGAGCGGTTGGTGAACATGCCGCGGCCCTCGCTGTAGGAACGGAGCATCATGTTATCCGGCAGATCCATGCTGCCCACGAGGCCCATGCCGAGCCTGTCCTCCGGGACGAACGCGAGGCTGACGCCCAGGCGCTTGATGTCCTTGGGGCTTTTGCCCGCGAGCTCCGTCGGCTTCTGATCGCCCGCCGGCGTGAAGAGGATGGACGCGCCGGGCTCCGCCGTCTGCAGGCCCGCGATAGCCTCGAGCAGCTCCTTCTGGCCGCTGCCCGATATGCCCGCGATGCCCAGGAGCTCCCCGCCGTAGATCGTGAAGCTGACATGATCCAACTTCTTGACGCCATCCTTGTCGACGACGGTCAGGTTCTTGACGACGAGGCGCTCGCAGCAGTCCGGGCAGACAGGCCTATCGATGTTGAGCGATACGGAGCGTCCGACCATCATTTCGGTCAGCTCCTGAATGCAGGTCTTGCAGGTGGGGATATCCCCGATGTACTTGCCTTTTCTCAATACCGCCACACGGTCTGAAATCTCCATAACCTCGTGCAATTTATGCGTGATGATGACGATGGCCTTGCCGTCCGCCCTCATGTTGCGCATGACTGCGAAGAGCTTTTCCGTTTCCTGCGGGGTCAGAACCGCCGTGGGCTCGTCGAGAATCAAAATGTCCGCCCCGCGGTAGAGCACCTTGACGATCTCAAGGGTCTGCTTCTCGGAAACGGACATATCGTAGACCTTCTTATCAGGGTCGATCGCGAAACCGTATTTATCGCAAATGTTCCGCACCGCCGCACGCACGCGCTTCAGGTCGATCAGCTTGCGCTCGTTGAGGCCCAGTATGATGTTCTCGGCGGCGGAGAGCAGGTTGACCAGCTTGAAATGCTGGTGGATCATACCGATGCCAAGCTCGTAGGCGTCCCTTGGGGAGGTGATGGACACCTTTCTATCGCACACGAATATCTGCCCGTCGTCCGGCAGGTAGATACCCGAGAGCATGTTCATGAGCGTGGTCTTTCCGCTGCCGTTTTCGCCCAGAAGGGCAAGGATTTCGCCGTGACGGATCTCGAGGGAGACCTTGTCGTTGGCGACCACTTCGCCGAAGGTCTTCGTAATGTCGACCATACGGATTGCGCATGAAGTATCCAAGCGAATCGTCCTTTCCGAATAAAATGGGGGAACACAGGACTATGTTATCATGCAAAAGGTTTGTTGTAAATAAAAAAACTTTTAGGAAAAAAGAAAAAATAAGGGGGTCTCTTTGCCTGCGGCAGGCCGTTTTTCCAATGGCCTCCATTTGCGTGCGCAGGGTTGCAAAAAGGCCGATTATTCGCCTTCAAAACAGGAAAAGGGCGGCCGGAGCCGCCCTCTTTTGTTCGGTTTGCCTTAGTTCAGCGCGGTGATGCCATCGATCAGGATGCCGAAGTACGGCGCGCTGCGCAGCTTGGACTCGTAGAAGATGCCATTCTCGATGGCCTCGCCGGTGTCGCCCACCCAGTCGCCGTCGGTATCGATGGCGAGGTAGGTCGTCAGGGGCGCGCCGCCCACGGTGAACTTGGAGGTATCGAAGACCTGGAGGGAGCCGTCCTTGATGGCGGCCTCAACCTCGGCAACCTTCTCAGCGGTGCCCGGAGCGCAGCTCCCGCCGAGCGTAGAGATCATGTTGGCGCCGGTGGCGTAGCCCTCGGACCAGTCGGTGGCGATTTCCTCGCCCTTGACGGCACAATTGAAGGCGTAGGTGTAGTAGACGCTCCAGTTGTTCTGCGCGCTCGTGAGAGCGGCATTGGGTGCAACGGAGAGCATGTCGATGTTGTAGCCCACGCAGTAGACCGTGGTGCCAGCGTTGAGCAGGGCCTCGCAGGCGGACGGGGCGCCGGTGGAGTCGGCGTGCTGGCTGATGATGATGCAGCCGCGGGAGACGAGGGAGTTGGCGGCCTCGGCTTCGGCAGTCGGGTCATACCAGGAGTTGGTGTAGGTGACGTCCATCTGCACGTTGTCGACGATGGACTTCACGCCCAGGTAGAAGCCGGTAAAGCCGGAAACGACCTCCGCGTAGGGGAACGCGCCGACGTAGCCGATCTTGATGGTACCGTCCGCGTTCTTGTTGGCGTCGGTCACCTTGCCCTCGTCGATGAGCTGCTGGAGCTTCATGCCGGCCACGACGCCGGAGACGTAGCGGGACTCAAAGGTGTGCGGGAACGCGTTCTTATAGTTGGGAAGTTCGCTTAGGGCGGCCATGTCGCCCGTCATGGAAACGAAGATGACATCCGGATTCTCCTCGGCGGCCTGCTTCATGAAGCCCTGATGGCCGTAGCTGTCCGAGAAGATGTAGGTGCAGCCCTGCTCGACGAGGTCGGTCGCGGTGTCGTAGCAGGTCGCGTCCTCCGCGATGTTGTACTTCCAGATGATCTGGGTCTTCTCGTCGATACCGACGGCGGTGGCCGCGGCCTTGATGCCGTTGATGTGCGCCGCGTCGTAACCGGTGTTCTCGTCGTGCACGAGGATGACGCCGATCTTCAGGTCCTTGGCGCCGCCCTGCTGGGTGCCGCAGGCCGCGAGGCCGAGCGCCATAGCAAGCACGATCACGATGGCAAGCAGTTTCTTCATGTTTTGGTATCCTCCTGTTTTTTTCTTTGGGGAATATTTGCAATCTCGCCCCGAAGGGCGCGATTCGCCCGGTTTCAGTCGAGCGCGCCGCTCTCTTCGAGCGCCGCGAGGTCCGGCGCCGAGGAGAAGGGTTTGCCCGCCGCGCGCAGCGCGTTTTTCACATCCTTAAGGCCGCTGCCCGTACTGATGAGGGTCACGCTCTCGTCGGGCCGGATGACGCCCAGCGCCGCCGCCTTGACGACGCCCGCCGCCGCGGTAACGCCCGCGGGTTCTCCGAACACGCCTTCGGTGCGGCCCAAGAGGCGCATGGCCTCGAGTATTTCGTCGTCCGTCACGGCGATCCAGCGCCCGTTCGACTTGGCAACGGCGCGCAGCGCCTTGTTCGGGTTGCGCGGCACGCCTACGGCGATGGAGTCGGCGATGGTGTTCTCCTCGGTCGGCACGAGCTCCGCGCCCGCCTCGGCCGCCGTCACGAACGGGCAGCAGCCCGCGGACTGCACGCCGAGAATCTTCGGAATGCGCTCGATCATGCCGAGCGCGTAAAGATCCTTAAAGCCGTTGTACACGCCGCCGACGGTGCAGCCGTCCCCCACGGAGACCGCGACCCAGTCGGTCGGCTCCCAGTTGAGCTGCTCGGCAATTTCGAGGGCGACGGTCTTCTTGCCCTCGGTCAGGATCGGGTTGATTCCGGCGTTGCGGTTGTACCAGCCGTATTTTTCGATGGCGGCGCGGGAAAGCTCGAACGTGGCGCGGTAGTCCCCCTTGACCGAGACGACCTTCGCACCGAAGATCAGAAGCTGCGCGAGCTTGCCCTCGGGCGCGCGCTCCGGCACGAAGATGACGGTCTTGAGCCCCATGCGCGCGGCGTTACCCGCGAGCGAGGAGGCCGCGTTGCCCGTCGACGAGCACGCCACGGTATCGTACCCGAGCTCGATGGCCTTTGCGACGGCCACGCCCGATGCGCGGTCCTTGAGCGAGGCCGTGGGGTTGAGCCCGTCGTCCTTGATGTAAAGCTTTTTCAAACCAAGCTCGTCCCCCAGCCGATTGGAGGGGTAGAGCGGCGTCCAACCCGCGCGCAGGAAGGGAGAAAAATCCCTCGGCTTGAGGGGCAAAAGCTCGGCGTAGCGCCACATGCTGTTGGTCCGGTTCGAGGCGAGGGAGGCTTTATTCAAATGCTTTTTGATAAAATCGTAATCGAAGAGTATGTCGAGTATGCCTTTTTCCCCGCAATGCGGGCAAGTCATCGACTCATCATAGGACAGCTGCACGCCGCAGAGCGTGCATGTATAGCCTGCGAGATTATCCATCGGTTCCCCTTTTAAATTAAAAACTGCATGCCGACAGGTTGATGATACGCCGCTCCGGGCATGTTACACAACGGGAAATTCAGTCCCGGACAAGCGGATTACTTGTTGATTATACTACGCCGTGCTAGAATTAACAAGTGGGAACTGCCGCCGCGCCGCGCGCGCGGAATGCATTCAAAAGCTATATTTACGGAGGCAAAGCATGTCGAAGGTCGTCGAGAGATTCTTAAAGTATGTTTCCCATGACACACAGTCCAAAGAGGGCGAAAAGAAGATTCCCAGCACCGATAAGCAGTTCGCGCTCGCAAACGCCCTCGCGGAGGAGATGAAGGAGCTCGGCCTGGAGAACGTTACCGTCGACGGGCGCTGCTACGTCTACGGCTTCCTGCCCGAGACCGCGCCGGGGCTCCCCACGCTGGGCTTCATCGCGCACATGGACACCTCGCCCGAGGTTTCCGGAAAGGACGTGCTGCCGCGCATCCTCTACGACTATCCCGGCGGGGACATTTACCTCAACCGGGAACTTTCCATCGACGAGGAGACTTTCCCCGCCGTTAAGAAACTCGTCGGCCAGGACCTGATCGTGACGGACGGCAAGACCCTGCTCGGCGCCGACGACAAGGCGGGCATCGCCGAGATCATGACGATGTGCGAGGCGCTCCTCGCGCACCCGGAGATCCGCCGCGGCAGGATCGCGATCGGCTTCACGCCGGACGAGGAGGTCGGCGCTGGCGCGGACGGGTTCGACGTCAAGGGCTTCGGCGCGGATTTCGCCTACACCGTGGACGGCGGCGCGCTGGGCGAGCTTGAATATGAAAACTTCAACGCCTGCAGCGCGAGCATAACGGTGCACGGCGCTTCCATCCACCCCGGCTCCGCGAAAAACAAGATGAAGAACGCCATCCGCATCGGCGAGGAGTTCGACGGGCTCCTGCCCGCCTTCGAGAGGCCGGAACATACGGAGGGATACGAGGGATTCTTCCACCTGCTCTCCTTCACGGGCAAAACGGACGCGGCGGAACTTCGCTATATCGTGCGCGACCACAACATGGAGCGCTTCGAGGCGCGAAAGAAGCTTATGCGAAAAGCGGCGGAGTTCATCAACCTGCGCTACGGCGAGGGGACGCTGACGCTGCACCTCAAGGATTCGTATTACAATATGAAAGAGAAGATACTTCCCCACTTCCACCTCATCGAAACCGCCAAAACCGCCATGGAGGCGCTGGGTATCGCGCCCGAGATTGTGCCGGTTCGCGGCGGCACCGACGGGGCGCGCCTCTCCTATATGGGTCTGCCCTGCCCCAACCTGTGCACCGGCGGCTATTTCTTCCACGGTCCGCGCGAGATGATCCCCGTGCAGTCGCTCGAAAAGGTCAGCGAACTTCTCGTGGAGATCGTGAAGCGGACGTATGAGGGGAAAGCGTGAAGAAATTTTCTGTTCTGCTCGCCATCCTCCTGCTGGCGGCGCTTCTCACTTCCTGCGTCGCGAAGGAGTATGTAAACTTCCAGGAGCTCGACGATGGCGCGCGCCTGCAAAAGGGCGACATTGTGTATTCGTTTTACGCCGCGCTGCCCAAAGATTCGCTCCGGGGGAAGCAGATCGGCATCGTGGACGACGACAAAAAGCATAAGGTGTTCGAGGTGAAGGGCTTTTCCTCCGACGAATGGGTCATCGAATACTACGACGTCATTATGTCGGTTTACAGCATTTACAAGGCGGATACGGTCAGCGAAATTCCCGAGGAATTCAAATAACGCGGGCGGTTTGCGCGGATCGAACGGTGAAAATAGGGGCGGGCGGATAATATCCGTCCCTACATATGCGTCCTCTCTTCCGCCGATTTTTGCGATGCCCGTATAGAATCCGCCCGGCGTCAAACACTGATACCGTAGTGCCGCGCGGCCAACAAAATATTTTAGGTGCATAAAAAATTATTTTGTTTTCCCCTTTACAAAGGGCGCTTTGCGGGTTACACTATAGGCGGGCGCGCAAGCGCGCCGGAACACATCAAAATATCGACTGCGGGGGCAAAAACATGATCGATCTCACCATACATGAAAAGAGTCTGCAGCGCGCCGTGGAGCGCGCGAAGGAGCGCAACATCCTGATTCCTACGTTCGCGCAGATGCGCGATCCTTCGCTCGTGCCCGAAAGGGTCAAGAAAGCGCTGCGAAACGTTGGGCTCTGGGACGTGAACCCATTGAACCTCTTTCGCATCACCTGGCGTAACGAGCCCACCATGCAGGGCGGCGAATACGGGGACGTGAACTTCATCGAGCTGCCGAGCTCCCTCACCGGTGTAGACGCGCGCATCATTGTCCTGTGCGGCAAATGGTTCCCCACGGGCTGCCACAAGGTAGGCGCAAGCTTTGGCTGCCTCGCGCCGCGCCTCGTTACCGGCCAGTTCGACCCGACCTATCACAAGGCGGTCTGGCCTTCCACGGGCAATTATTGCCGCGGCGGCGCATACAATTCCAAACTCTTAGGCTGTGAATCCATCGCCATTCTCCCCGCGGAAATGAGCCGCGAGCGGTTCGACTGGCTCTCCAAAATCGCGGGTGAGGTCATCGCAACCCCGGGCTGCGAGAGCAACGTCAAGGAAATTTTCGATAAAACGTGGGAGCTTCGCCGCACCCGCGAGGACGTCGTGATCTTCAACCAGTTCGAGGAGATGGGCAACGTCCTCTGGCACTACCAGGTGACGGGCAAGGCCATCGAAGACGCGTACGAGTCCATTAAAACCGGCTCCTCCCGCTTCGCGGGCGCGTGCTTCACGAGCGGCTCCGCGGGCACCATGAGCGCGGGCGACTACCTCAAGGAGCAGTATCCCTATGCGAAGCTCGCCGTGGGCGA
>DATMYG010000085.1:0-11966 GCA_035561055.1 Clostridia bacterium
TCGTGATATACACCAACATCACGAGCGCGACCACCACGAAAAACGCCAGCGCCATCGAAACGAGAAAACAGGCGAACGTGAAAAGATCGGGCGGCAGCGTCATGCCCCAGGGTTTTGGCAGCAAAAAAGCCACGATAAGAACGGGCACGCAGCGAAGCAGGGTCCGCGAGAGGCGCGTGCCGGCGTTTTTCGCAAACCATATGCCGTATAGGTTCATCGGCCGCGCCAGCTCGTAGGCGATGCCGCCGGTCGCGATGGATTCGAAGATGTCCGCGTCGAAGAACCATACCGCCGCCATTGCGAGGAAGGCCTGCTGTAGCCAGATATAGGAGGCAAGCTGCTGGAATTCCATCGGGAACGCGGCGGGGTCGGAAGCGTAAAACGCGCGGAAAGCGAGGATTTCCATAAAGCCCCAGGCGAACTGCGTGGCGATGCCGGCGATTGCGGCCGCGCGGTATTGCAGGGTGTTGACGAAGCGGATGCGGAAGACCGAAAGGTATTTCTTCATATGTTCAGCTCTTTGTAGAGCGCGGCGACAAGCTCCTCGCTCGAGGCGTTGGGGTCCGCGTCGGGCGTTGCGCGGGAGCGGCCGCGCAACGCTTCAAACGAGCCGTCGAAGAGGATCTTTCCCCGGCCGATGAGCAGCACGCGCTCGCAGAGCGCCGTAATGTCGTTCATGTCGTGCGTGGTGAGGATGACGGTGGTATTGCGTCTGGCATTGAGTTCTTTGATGAACGCGCGCACGGCGAGCTTTGAGACCGCGTCGAGGCCGATGGTCGGCTCGTCTAGAAAGAGGATGGAAGGGCTATGCATAAGGCTCGCCGCGATTTCGCAGCGCATCCTCTGGCCGAGGCTCAATTGCCGCGCGGGCGTGCGCATGATTTGCTGAAGTTCCAGCAGCTCCGTCATCTCTCCGAGATTTTGCCTGTACTCCGCGGCGGGCACCTCGTAGATATCCCGAATGAGCTCGAAGGAATCCACAACCGGCACATCCCACCAGAGCTGGGAGCGCTGGCCGAACACCACGCCGATTCTTTTTGCATGTTCGCGCCGCTTCTTCCAGGGCGTGATACCGTCTATGACGCATTCGCCCGCGTCCGGTGTAAGGATGCCGCTCATTACCTTGATGGTGCTGGATTTACCCGCGCCGTTGGGGCCGATGTAGCCCACCATCTCGCCCGTTCCCACCGTGAAGGAAACCTCGTCGAGCGCGCGGATATATTCGTATTCCCGGCGAAAGAGCGCCTTCGCAGCCTCCGCGAAGCCCGCGTTGCGGCGCGCAACCTTATAGGTTTTGGAAATCCCCTTGAGCTCTATCATCGAAGACGTGTTCCTCCCTGCTTTGATCGCGCGAGCGGAATTAAAATGATACTATAAGCGTGCGTTCCTGTCAATAAAAATTCTCGCATGGAATAAGCCGCTTTTCTCCGGCGAAAGCTAATTTCGGGAGGTGCGGCATGCTCGTTCTTTTTGTGCGTGTACTCATACTGTATCTGCTGATCTTCTTTGTGCTCAGGATCACGGGCAAGCGGCAGCTCGGCGAGCTGCAGCCGTTCGACCTCGTGATGACGCTGCTCATCGCGGACCTTGCCAGCGTTCCCGCGAGCAACACGGGGGAGCCGCTCATCTACGGCGTCGTGCCCATCCTCGCGCTGTTCCTGCTCCAGCAGCTTGTGAGCTTTTTATCGCTCAAGAGCGACGGGGTGAGGAAGCTCGTCTGCGGCCAAAGCGTTCTCTTGATCTCGCGGGGCGTCGTGCAGGAGGAGGCCCTTCGCGCTTCGCGCTACACGATCAACGACCTCATGGAGCAACTGCGCAGCAAGAACGCCTTTACGATATCCGACGTGGAATTCGCCATTCTCGAAACGAACGGGGATGTTTCGGTCCTTCTCAAGGGCGGGAAACAGCAGCCGGATTACACGGCCTTCTCCCTGCCGCCGCCCAAGGCCGCGCCGCCCTACATGCTCGTGCAGGATGGCAGGCTGCGGCCCGAGGAACTGCGCAAGTCCGGCCGGAATGAGGCTTGGCTTACGAAAAAGCTCGCCGCCGTCGGCTGCCGCAGGCCGGCGGACGCGTTCTTCGCGTTTCTGGACTGCGACGGCACGCTGCATGTTCAGACGAAAGCCAAGCTGGGCGCGCGGCCGTATTACATTAAATTCGACCCGAACGAGGAGATGAGCGCGTGCGCCCCAAAACCTTCAGCGCGATAGACATCGTGTCCTGCATCATTACGGTGCTGCTTCTGCTTTTTCTTTTCATTTACCCGCACGTCCGCCTGAACCGGATGCAGGAAGATATCGTGCCCCTGTGCGACCGCGTGATCGAGGCGGCGGATGCGGAAAATTGGGAAGAAGCACTCGCGCGCGCGCAGGAGATCCATGCCCGCTTCGCGAAGGACGAGCGTCTCATGCGCCTTATCTTCGACCACGAGGACGTCGACAACGCACTGGACTCCATCGAGACCATGCTGCTGATGGTGCGCCAGCGGGGCGCACCCGAGACCACCATTGAAACCGAGAACGTACGCGGAATCGTCACCTATCTCGCGGGCATCGAAACGCTGACGATGACGAACCTGTTTTGAATCATCAACAATTTCAAATTGTAGATGATTCAGCTAACGACTAACAACTAATAGTGAACAACTGTTTTTATAAGGATAGATACCATCTGCAATCCATGCTAACAAAACGCCCTCTGCATGAAAGCGAAGGGCGTTTCTAAAAATTTAGTTATTCACTATTCACTGTTCGTTATTAGCCGGAAATCGAAAATTGACAAAGTCAATTTCCGAGTTCCGCAATCCTTGCCTCAAGCTTTTCAAGCATGGTTTTGCCGCTCTCAAGCTTGGCGCGCTCCTCGTCGATCACCCTTGCGGGGGCTTTGGCGACAAAGCCGGCGTTCGCGAGCTTCGCCTCAATGCGGGCGAGGTCGCCGCGCAGACGCTCCGCTTCCTTGTTGAGACGCTCGCGCTCACGGTCGATATCCACAAGGTCCGCAAGGGGGATAAATGCCTCCGCAAGCTCGCTCACAGCGGACACGGCATTTTTCGCGATGCCGGTTTTGTCCAGTTGTACGCGGACGTGTTCCGCGCCGCCGAGTTTGAGGATGTACGGCGCGCACGCCTCGAGCGCGGGGATGTCCTTCGCCTCGTGCGCGACGAGGGTGATGTTCGCGCGGCGGGAGGGCGGCACGCCCATCTCGGCACGGATGTTGCGTATGGCGCGGATAAGGTCCATTACGCTCTCCATCGCCGCGGCCTCGGCCGGGAATTCGAGCGAGGCGTCGTACCTGGGCCACGCGGCGCGCATGACGGTTTCCCCCGCGCCCGGCAAATTCAGGTACAATTCCTCCGTGATGAAGGGCATGAACGGGTGCAGCAGCTTGAGCGAATCCGCGAGCACCCGGACGAGGATGGCGCGCACGTTGGCCTTGGCCTTCTCGTCTTCGCCGTTCAGGCGGGGCTTGGCGAGCTCGATGTACCAGTCGCAGAACTCCGTCCAGATGAAGTCGTAGATCTTTTGCGCGGCGAGGTTGAGATCGAACCCGTCGAGATTCGCCGTCACCTCGCGGATGTTCGCGTTGAGGCGGGAGAGGATCCATTTATCCGCCATGTCGAACGCCGCCGGATCGATTGTGCCGACCGCGGCGTCCCCGAGGTTCATGAGGACGAAGCGCGTCGCGTTATAGACCTTGTTGCAGAAGTTGCGCGCGGCCTCCACTTTCTTTTGCTGGTAGCGCATGTCGTTGCCCGCGCTGTTGCCCGTCACGAGCGAGAAGCGCAGCGAGTCCGCGCCGTAGTCGCGGATGATCTCAAGCGGGTCGATGCCGTTGCCAAGGGATTTACTCATCTTCCTGCCCTGCTCGTCGCGGAGTATGCCGTGGATGTACACGGTGTCGAACGGGCGTGCGCCCATGACTTCGTAGCCGAACACCATCATGCGCGCCACCCAGAAGAAGATGATGTCGTAGCCCGTCACGAGCGTGCTCGTGGGGTAGAAGTAATCGAGCTCGGGCGTTTTATCCGGCCAGCCGAGTGTGGAGAACGGCCACATGCCCGAGGAAAACCACGTGTCCAGCACATCCTCGTCCTGATGGAAAGAGGTCGCGCCGCACTTCGGACATTTTTCCGGCGTGGTTTCGGATACGACGGTTTCGCCGCACGCGCCGCAGTAGTACGCGGGGATGCGATGCCCCCACCAGAGCTGGCGGGAAATACACCAGTCCCGGATGTTTTCCATCCAGTTGAAATAGGTCTTGTCGAAGCGCTCGGGCACGAACTTCACCTCGCCCTTGCGCACGGCTTCGATCGCAGGCTTTGCAAGCGGCTTCATCTCGACGAACCATTGCTTTGAAATGAGCGGCTCCACCGTATGGTGGCAGCGATAGCACGTGCCCACGTTGTGCGAATAGGGGTCGATCTTCACGAGCGCGCCGGCCTCTCTGAGCCGCTCCACGAAGATTTTGCGGCATTCGAACCGGTCGAGCCCCGCGAATTCGCCGCCCAGCTCATTGATGAAGCCGTCGTCCGTGAACACGCGCATCGAGGGGATATTATGCCTCTGGGCGACCTCAAAGTCGTTCGGGTCGTGCGCCGGTGTGATCTTCACCGCGCCCGTACCGAAATCCATTTCCACATATTCGTCGGCAACGATGGGGATCTCCCGCCCGATGACCGGCACGAGGACGGTCTTGCCCACGATGGCCCGATAGCGCGGGTCCTCCGGGTTGACGGCAATGGCCGTGTCGCCGAGGATGGTTTCAGGCCGCGTCGTCGCGCAGGTAATGGAGTAGCTTTGATCCGGCGCGTCGTAGCGCACGTGCCAGAGGTGGCTCGCTTGCTCCTCGTACTCCACCTCCGCGTCGGAAAGCGCAGTTTTGCACACGGGGCACCAGTTGATGATGCGGTCCCCGCGGTAAATAAGCCCCTTGTTGTAGAGGTCGACGAAGGCTTTCGTCACCGCACGGCTGCAGCCCTCGTCCATCGTGAAGCGCTCGCGCGCCCAGTCGCAGGAGGAGCCGAGTTTCTTCAATTGTTCGACGATCCTTCCGCCGTACTCGCGCTTCCATTCCCACGCGCGCTCGAGGAACCCTTCGCGGCCCAAATCCCGCTTGTCGAGACCTTCCTTTCGCATCTGCTCGACGATCTTCACCTCCGTCGCGATGCTCGCGTGGTCGGTGCCGGGGAGCCAGAGCGTTTCGTACCCTGCCATGCGCTTGTAGCGGATCAGCGCGTCCTGCAGCGTTTCGTCGATGGCGTGCCCCATGTGGAGTTGCCCCGTGATGTTCGGTGGTGGGATCACGATGCAGTAGGGCTCCTTCTCGGGGTTTGGTTTTGCATGGAAATAGCCGCGCTGTTCCCATCTTTCATATAGACGGTTCTCCACGTTGGAATGATCGTAGGTTTTGGGCATATCCTCGTACATGGTCGCCCCTCCTTCTCCCTAAATAAAAAAGAGCTCTTCCATCCTGAAAGGACGGAAGAACCCGCGGTACCACCTTCATTGGGCGAACATCAAATTCGCCCCGCTCGACGCCTTAACGCGGCACACGTCCCGAACTACTCCGTTCGCCCGGGAGGCTCGAAAGCGACCTTCCGCCCATCCGCGCCGACGGCCCTTTCAGCCATGAAGCCGTCTCTCTGCTGCGGGAAACCTGCGTACTCCTCTTTCTCTACGCCATATCTTTTTCCTATCATAGTAACCGTCCGGCCTTTTGTCAAGTCAAACGGTTTTATTTTTTGTTCATCATGTTGAGAAGCTGCATGAGCATCATCGGGTTGTTCATGCCGCCCATGTCTGAACCTTTGCTTTTATCTCCGCCGTTCATCCCGCTTAGCGCCTGCATAACCTGCATCATCTGCATCATATCGTTCATGCCGCCCTGCTTCTGGGCGAACTGCGAAAAGATCGGCGGCATCTGCTGCGAAAAGGGCGATTGCTGCTGCGGCGGGGGTGGTGAGGAACGCTGCACGATGGGCACGCCAAGCTGGCTGGCGATGTGCTGCCGCTCCCCCGGCGCGAGGAAAGGCTCCATCGCAGCGAGGTATTCGCCCGCGCGTTCCTTGCCCTGCTCGTTGCGGATGCGCGCAGCCATGATGTACGCGGGCGATACATGCGGCGACGCGTCCCTCTGATTCTGTGCGCTTTGCGTGGTGTTCTGCGGCGTTCTCTGCATGGATCCCCCTCCGTTCTCCCTACATAGTATGCTCAAAAGCGAACATTGTCGCATATACTATCGCGAAGGGAGCTGATTTACATGAAACGCGATCTTAGGGGCATCGGCAGCGAAAGGCGGCGCGCAGGCGAACCGCGCGAAAGCGCCCGACCCGCCGAGCCGCCCGCGCAGACGGTCCAAACGGAGCAAAATGCCGCCGGCACCGTCAACGAGGCCATCAACCAGTACGGCGGCAGAAGCGACGCGGAGCTTATGGGGGAACTGGTTAATTTCAAAAAATCCGGTGTGCTCGACGACGATAAGCTCGCGGAGGTCTACCAACGCCTCACACCGCTTCTCAACGAGCAGCAAAGAAAGCGCCTCGAGTCCGTAATCGGCACGCTTAGGAATACCTGAAACGATCGGCGCTTTCCCGGCGCGTTTGTTTCGACTTAGTTCTCCAGCGGCTCGCGCGGGGCGGCGTTGTTGAGCCACCAGGCAATCGCGCCGAAGCTCAGGCACGCGGCGGAGAGCAGCCGGAAATACAGCGCCTGCTCCACGAAGAAGGACAGGGCGAACAGCCCGATCGCCACGAAGATATAGCGTCTCATGCGCCAGCGCTCAAAGGGTTTCGAGACGCTTTTTTTGCGCCTTTCGCGTTCGCGCTCCGCCTCGGCAAGCACGGCGGCATCCACCGCCTCGTCCCCCGGCAGAAGCCTGTTGGCCTCGCCATGGGCGGTAAGCTCGTCTGCCGTGACGAAGCCCACTTCCATCCCCTCGATGCGCGCGGCGAGCGCCGAGGCCTCCCGCGAAACGGAGGAGCATGTGAAGATCGACACAAGGCTGGTTCCGCGCGATTTGGCCATGCGGCAGGCGCGCAGCACGTCGTCCTCCGAAACCGGGGCGGCGCTCTGTACCGTACACACGAGGCATTCCGGGTCGAAGTCCGCCTTGTGCTCGATCACGTAGCCGCGCACGAGTTCGTAGAATTCCCCCTGCGTAAGCTGCACGAGCCGTTCGCGGAAGAGCTTCGAGGCGAGCGCCTTTCGCTCCCGCGCAATGAACCGCTCCAGCCGGATGCTCTTGATGAGCTCCGCTGCGACCGAGGCCGTGAGCGTTGCCGTAAGCGAAAGGACGATTGCCATGAGCACGCTCTCCACGGCCGTCGAGAACCACAGGTATGCGGCCGCGAGCATCACGAGCCGCAGCGCGAAAAAATCCACCGCGCGCGCGAGCGCCGTGCGCCCCTTGTAAAGCCTGCGTTTATAATATGATAGAACGAGTCTGCGTTGTTTCATAACCCACCTCCATATATAGCATTCCATAAAACAAGCCGTCATATTCACCCGTTTACCTGATAAGACAGGCGGTGTATAATACAAGCGTGAATTTCATCTATCGGCATCGCAATATCGCCATGTTCGGCGGCAGCTTCAACCCGCCGCATAACGCGCATGTGGAGCTAGCCGCGCATCTTGGCGAGGAGTTCGGCTTCGAGCGCGTGCTCTTCGTCGTCGCCTCCGATCCGCCGCACAAGCGCATCGCCGGCGGCGTGGACGGCGCGACGCGGCTCGCCCTCACGCGGGCGGCCCTCGCGGGGCGGGACGGCCTCGAGGCGAGCGACATCGAACTCACGCGGCGGGGTAAGAGCTACACGGTGGATACGCTGCGGGAGCTCCAGGTCCGCTATCCAGACGCGCGGCTCTGGCTTGTCATGGGAGAGGACATGTTTGACGACCTGCCGCGCTGGCGCGACCCGGAGGGCATCTTCGCGCTGGCGACCGTAGCCGCGGCCTCGCGCCCCGGCGAGGAGGAGGATATCCAAAGGACGGCCGTCGAGCTCGCCGCCCGCTACCGCGCGGACGTACGCGTTTCCGCGTTCGAGGGGTCGGATATTTCCTCCACCATGGTGCGCGAGCGGGTATTTGAGGCGAAACCCATTTCCGCGCTGGTTCCGCCCGGTGTGGAGGATATGATCTACGCGCTCGCGCTCTACCAGCCCGGGGATATACGCGCGATGCGGGAAAAGCTAGAAGCTTCCCTCAAGCCCGGCAGGCATCTGCACAGCGTCGGCACCATGCGCTGCGCCATCGAGCTTGCGGACCGTTTTGGCTTCGACGGAAAGAAGGCACGCCTCGCGGGTCTCCTGCACGATTGCGCGAAGCTTCCTGACGAACGTATACCGGCGCTCGCGCGGTGCTACGGCATCGCGCAGGACGAATACGACCGCGCGAACCCGGGCCTCATGCACGACAGGGTCGGCGCGGAGTATGCCCGTGAGGAGTACGGGGTGACGGATGCGGACATACTTTCGGCTATCGGCAGCCACACGCGTTGCGAGCCGGGCATGAGCGCGTTCTCGCGCATGATCTACCTTGCGGATAAAATCGAGCCCACGCGAGATTACCCCGGCGTGAAGGAAATCCGCGAGGCGGCGCGCGCGGATATGGACCGCGCCGCGCTCATGTGCATGCGAAGCGTGCTCGAACATCTCGCCGGGCGCGGGCTGTCCGTACAGCCCAATATCTATCGGGCCATCGAAGAACTTCAGGACATCATCCGGTCAAAGGAGGAAAAGCATTGAACCAAACGCACGAGGAACACATCCGGGAGCAGGCGCTCTCCCTCTGCGAGGCGCTGTACAACAAAAAGGCGCTGGACATCATCGCGCTCAACGTGGCGGACAAGACCATCATCGCGGATTGGTTCGTCATTTGCAGCGGCCGCGTGAGCGCGCAGGTGAAGGCCCTGTGCGACGAGATCGAGAAGAAAGCGCCGGAGTTCGGCCTGACGGAGCTGCGGCGCGAGGGCTACGCCGAGGGGCGTTGGATCGTGCTCGATTTCGGCACGATACTGGTGCACGTCTTCCATCCCGAGGAGCGCGAGTATTATAATATGGAGCGCCTCTGGCTGGACGACCCGCGCCACTTCGTCGATTATTCCAGGCTCAAAGGGGATAGGTAAATGAACACGCGTCGGGTGCTTTTGACGGCGCTGCTGTGCGCCTGTTTCGCAATGCTCCTCCTTCCCGGCTGTACGAAAGAGTCGGAGGGGCTTGCCCCCGTCGCGCCGGAGGATACGCTCTCCATCCGCCCGTCCGACAAGGGGGTGGAGGAATTCCTCGCGCTGTTGGGCGACGCCGCGCCTTCGATGTACGAGGACGACGCCTGTTACAACATTACGCCGGGCTACATTGCGGATAATGCGGAGTATGCCATCTTCAAATTCGATCAGTCCTGCGCGTCCTTCCTTCTTTACGACGGTGCGGCCTATCCGCTCGGGGAATACTTGGGCGGCACGGGCGCGGACAGTTTCGCCCTTGCCGATATGAACGGGGACCGGGAATACGAGCTGTACTTCACCTTCTCATGGGGTTCGGGCTTTCACCGCTCGCAGATCGGCTGCTTCGATCCGACTACGGCGGGCGTAACGATTTTCGACGCGGCATTTTTCAGCGAGGATTGCATGATCGCGCTCTCCGGGGACGGCGGCCTCGCGGTGCGCCATGCGGATATCTCCTACGGTGCGGAGGGCTTGCCGTTCTACGTTTCCTTCGACCTCGCGGCCGGGGATACGCTGGGCATATTCGTCTATGGGGACGGCGTCGTACAATTCAGCGAAGTTGAAGAGACCTCAGCATCATAACATGGATTATATTCCGGTAACCGAAGAGAACAGGGTGCTTGTCAACGCCTTTTTGAAGGAGCGCTGGCTTTCGCTCAATATGGTCCTGCGCGGGCAAATCGTGGACATGACGAAGGTCGACGGCGTCGTGGCCGTAGAGGGTGGAAAAATCGCCGGCCTCGCGACCTATCTCGTATCCGGGGATACGATGGAGATCACCTCCCTCGACAGCCTCGTTGAGAAAAAGGGCATCGGCGGCACGCTGCTTGGCCTTGCCGTATCGGCCGCGCGAGGGCCATATCCGCCCGTAGAATTCCATACCTTGCCCAGGATATTTCATCTGAAAGGATATCTAGTATGGTTATCGCAATCTTTGGAGAAAGCTGCACGGGCAAGTCCACGCTTGCCGATCGTCTGAAGGATCGGCTCGGCGCGACGGTATACTCCGGCAAGGATTACCTGCGCTTCGCCAAGACGGAGCCCGAGGCGCGCGCTGCGTTCTCGAAGCTGCTGGGGGAGGCGCAAGCCCCCATAATCCTCGTCGCTGCGGAAAAGGAGCAGCTTTCCCTGATTCCGGGCAATGCCGTGCGCGTGCTCGCGACGGCGGATATCGCCCTGATTAAGGAGCGCTTCGCCAAACGCACCGGCGGCGTTCTGCCGCCGCCCGTCGCCGCCATGCTCGAGAGGAAGCACGGGGCCTTCGATCTTGAGCCGCACGATGTCCGTTTCGTGAGCGGCGGGAGTGATCCGGAGGAACTCTGCGATCGGATCATGCGGCTTGCCGCATCCCGCTGAACGGCCGCGGACGGCTGATATGATTGAAAAAAGGGGCTTCCGCCTTAAAACGGAAGCCCTGTGAATCCCTTCGATTGTCAATTGTCCATTATCTTACGATTCTCGCCCGGTATGCCTTGCGCCTGCGCGGGGCGCGCCTGCGGCGGCGTTTCACGGCGATGAGCCGCGCAATCACGAAAAGGATGGCCAGCGCGCCGGCAAGGCAGACCCAGAATACCCAGGAGTTGTTCTTTTCACCCGCTCCGCCCGGCGGCGTCGTCTCGACGGCGATCGGGCTCGTGCTCGGCTGAGACGCCGGTCCCGACCCGGCGGCCGCGACCGCGCGGGATGCGTAGACGGGCGCGGTGAACATCGTCGCGCCGTCATACTGGTAGGAAACCATGCCAACCTTCTGCCCCTGCTCTATGGGCGCGGCGAGCTTGTCCAGCGCCTTGGTGCAGGTTAAAAGGGAAGGATCCTGCCTGATTTCCTCGATCGTATCCTTGAGGGCGACGATGTTGACCCCCGTGAAATCGATATTGAGCGTAAGAAGGCCACCCTCGGCGTCGTCCGCGCTGGCCCCCTCTACGGCTGCCTGCAGCGTGTTGGCAAGGCCGAGGGTCGAGGCGTCGAGCGTGGAGTAGTTCGCAAAGCCCCACTCGAAGAACTTGGCCGCGTTCTCGAAGCGGTAATCCCCGCTGACCTCGCTTTGATAATCCCCGAAGAGCACGAGTACCAGTTCCACGCCGTCCTTCTTCGCGGCGGCGACGAGGCAGCGTCCAGCGTTGGTCGTGTCGCCCGTCTTGATGCCCGTGGCATATTGATATTCGTAGGAAGTTTCGCCCTCTTTGGTGTGGATGAGCTTGTTGGTGTTCTCCCAGTGGTAGCCGTCGCTGTCCCTGTTGGTGGGGGTCGCGTCGTAGGTTTCGGTGGATACGATTTCGCGGAAGGTCGCGTTCTGCATGGCGTAGCGCGCGAGCAGCGCCATGTCGTAAGCGGTCGTAAAGTGGTCGTCCTTATGCAGGCCGTTGGATTTAACGAAACTCGTGCCCGTCATGCCGAGCGACTGGGCCTTCTCGTTCATCTTCTGGACGAACGCGCTCTCCGAACCGGAAAAATGCTCGGCGATGGCCCGCGCCGCGTCGTTGCCCGATTCAAGCATCATGCCGTAAAGAAGATCAATTAGGGGCATCTTTTCTCCCGGCAGGATATTAATGACGGAACCTTTGGTTTCCACGCTGTCCCCGACGGTGACGACCTCGTTGATGTCGGAGGCCAGCTCGAGGGCGAGTATGCAGGTCATGACCTTCGTGGTGCTCGCGGGGAAGGCCTTCTCATACGCGCCCTTTTCGTAAAGCACGGTTCCGGAGGCCGCGTCCATCAGGCAGACGTAAGGCGTGGAGACGGAGTCC
>DATMYG010000086.1:0-3907 GCA_035561055.1 Clostridia bacterium
CCATTATCTTAAATGATCATGATATATCCAGTTTGGAAATTCAATAAACCTCGACCATTATACTATCGCGTGTCATGCCGCGCAACGTTTTTTTAAGACAAAGTGCGGCATATTGAGCGTTTTTTCCCTCGGGGCGTACCGGTTACAGGCAATCGAACGCCTTGAGCCTGCGCTCGAGGATGTGCTCGGCGTAAGCGTTCACGGCATCCTTGAGCTCCGCGCGCACGCGGGGCGGCAGGACGATTTTTTTCATCTCCTCGTCGCGAAGTGCGAGGATGCGCCTGAGCGCCTCCAGCGAGAGCGCGGATACGACCGTACCGCCGGGCATGGTCGCCTCACAGGTTCCGCACAGCGCGCCGCCCGTCTCCCCGGAGAAGCGGATGCGTCCCTGGCCGCGCACATCCGCGCCGCAGGAGGCGCAGCGCGTGAGCGCGGGCATGTAGCCCATGAGCGCGAGCGCGCGTGCGGCGAAAGCGACGGCCATATCCGCCGGGTCGCACTCGGTATAGGCCGTGTACGAGAGCGCATAGAGCAGGAGCGTCAGAAGCGCTTCGGCCCCCTCCCCTTCCGTGGCGCATTCGTTGACGATGCCGAGCATGTACGCCCCCGCGCCGAAGCGCGAAATATCCTCGCGCAGCGGATAGAAGCGCTCCTCCACATCGCAGGAATCCACAGTGTATTTATCCCCGTTTTTAAAAAGAACAAACTCGCCGTATACAAAAAGCTCGCCCGCCTGCAAAAGCGCGCTCTTGGGCCGCCTGCAGCCGCGCGCCTTGGCGGACACGAGGCCGAGCTGCTTTGTAAGGATGGTGAGGATCCTGTCGCTCTCGCGGTAGTCCGCGTAGCGCGTGACGATGCCATTTACGGTAAACTGTAGCATAGATGCTCCGAAGCGTTTTTACTATTATATAGCGGCGCGCGCGAACAGGCAAATTTACTTTTCCTGAAAATATACCTTGACAGGCGAAGTATTATGTTATATGCTGTATTCCGTTAAGAGAAGTATATCGGAGGTGAGCGCATTGTCCATAGCATCAGATATCATTCGCGGCCATACGGACACGATTATACTCGCTCGGCTTGCCGCGGGGGACAGCTATGGCTACGAGATCAACAAGGCCATCGAGCGAAAAACCAGCGGCAGATACGAACTCAAGGAGGCTACCCTGTACACGGCCTTCAAGCGCCTTGAGGAAAACGGCTGCATCACCTCGTACTGGGGGGACGAAACCACGGGCGCGCGGCGGCGGTATTACGCCATTACCGAATCGGGACGGCGCACCCTTAGGGCGCTTCGCGGAGAATGGGAAGACGCCCGGCAACTCATCGATTCACTTACCATAACGGAGGGGTATTAACATGGAAAACAGGATCAGGAAACACATTGAGGGAATTTTCGCAGGCGCTCCCGAAACCGCCAAGGCGCGGGATCTTAGGGAAGAAATGATCATCAACGTGATCGAACGCTACCACGACCACCTCGCATCCGGCATGAGCGAAGAGGATGCCTACCGCGCGGCCATCACGGGCATCGGCGATGTGAGTAACCTCATCGATTCGCTCCGCCGCGAGGCTGACGCGGGCACGGCCTCGGGCGCGGGTTCCGCGCAGACGCCGCCCCGGCAGAACTACGCACCCGCGCCGCCGGCGAACCCGGCGCCGCAGCGCAAGGGACTGTCCACGGGCGCGATCGTCGCCATCGTAATCTGCTCGACAATCCTGCTGCTCACGCTCGTTTCCGGCATACTTGCGGCCAACATTGTGGGTAAGCTCTTCTCGGGCGACGGGTTCCTTTCGAACATCATCGGGATGGCCACGGATGGGTCGGGCAACAGCGTCAACCCCGGTAACTTCACCTTCGAGGACGACGAGGGCTTCGACAACGCCTATGCCGAAACGGGTTCCTACTCTGTTCCGGCGGACGGCATCAGCTCAATCGAAGTCGACTGGGTCGCGGGCGGCGTAACGATACAGCCCGCGCCGGCCGGAACGAACGACATCTCCTTCAGCGAGACCTCCTACGGCACGGTGTCGAGCGAGTACGCGCTACGCTATAAGGTCAGCGGCGACAAGCTCATCATCCGCTACTGCGACTCCGAGATTTGGAGGGGCATCGATTGGAGCGACCTGTTCAACTCCGTCACAACGCCGCAGAAGCAGCTGACGCTCTATATTCCGGCTTCCCTGCTAAACGGGGCGCTCGGGAAACTCAGCGTCAACGGCGTGTCCAGCTCGCTCACGGTGAGCGACCTTTCCCTCGCGGGCGCGTCGCTGATTGCGGTTTCCGGCTCCATCAAGGTGCGCGACTCAAGCTTCAGCGCGCTGAACGTCGAAAGCGTCTCCGGTTCCATCACGGTTTCCGACTGTACGGGCGAAAGCATTAACGTAGGCAACGTTTCGGGCGGCAGCGACGTGGACGGCACGTTCAACAGGTTCGAGCTGAATTCCGTGTCCGGTAGTATCAATGCGACCGTGGCCGCCGCCGCGAACGGCGTCAGGGCGGATACGGTGTCAGGCAACATCACGCTCCGGCTCAACGGTATTTCCGGCTTCACGGCGCACGTGGACACGGTCTCCGGCCAGTTCTCGAGCGGTGGCCTGCCGGTTTCCATCCAGAACGGCGAGTACGTCTACGGCGACGGCTCCGTGGAATTCAACCTTGAGACGGTTAGCGGAAGCATCAACGTAAGATAATGGACAATTGAAAACGGACAGTTGACAATCGGGTTTGATTCCGGCGGCCTTCGCTTTAAGAGCGCGGGCCGTCTTCGTTTTCGATGTTTCGCCGTTTTGCGGCGCATATTAAAGGGAGCCGCAGCGATATGGGGGGACGGAATGATAAAAAAAGCCTTTGCGTTTACGAAAAGACTATTCCTGAGAATAAAGGACGACGACGTGCCCGCGCTCGGCGCGGAATTCGCATATCACCTGCTTCTCTCGCTGTTTCCGTTTTTGCTTTTCCTCGCGGCGCTCGCGACCTACACGCCTATTACAACGGAGGACGCGCTCAACGATCTCGCCTCCATCGTACCCGCGGCGGCGCTCAGGGTCGTGCGTGAAACGCTTTACGAAATTTCCGGCGGGCCGCGCTCCAACATCCTGTCCCTGAGCATGATCTTCACGCTCTGGACCGCCTCCAACGGCTTCGCGGCGCTCGCGCGCGGCTTCAACAAGGCCTACGGCGCGGAGGAGACGCGCGGGTTCTTCCGTGTGCGCGCGCTCTCGCTGCTGTTCGTGCCGCTCGTCTCCCTAGCTATCGTCCTCGAGGCCGTGGCGGTTGTGTTCGGCAACGCGCTACTATACCGCGCGGCCCTCGCTTCGGCCCTCTCCCCCGCCGCGCTGAAGCTGTTGCACACGCTTCGCTTCGTGCTGCCCTCGCTGACGCTGGTGCTGCTCTTTTCGCTGCTCTACGCGGTCATCCCCAACCGCCGCATTTCCTTCAGGCAGGCGCTGCCGGGCGCGGCGTTCGCAAGCGTCGCGTGGGCGTTCGCCTCGCTGGCCTTCTCCTACTATGTGGACCGCTTCGCGGACTATGCGCGTCTGTACGGAAGCCTCGGCGGTGTGATCATTTTGCTCGTATGGCTGTACCTGACCAGCGTAGTGCTACTGGTAGGGTCGGAGATCAACGCGCAGGTGCTTTCCGGAAAAGAAAAAAAGAACCCCCCGGCTGAGTCTAGGAAACAGCAAAGCGGCCCCCGCCGTTAAAGCGGAGGCCGCCCCGAATCGCATTCGTTATTCACTATTAGCTATTAGTTGAATCATTGTAAATGATTCATCCCCGCAGCTCCGCCTTCAGCCGCGCCTGCAGCGCGCGCACCACCAGCTGGACGGCAGCCTGGATCTCCTCGTCCGCGAGGGTGTGGTCCTCGGCGTGCAGCGTGAAGGAATAGGCCATGCTCTTTTTCCC
>DATMYG010000087.1:0-2344 GCA_035561055.1 Clostridia bacterium
TCGGCGAGATTGAGCGCCATGGGCTTCTGCACGGAAACGTGCTTTTTCGCCTCGCATGCGGACACGGCATTTCGCAGTGCAGATGGTGCGGCACGAGCAGCTCCACCGCGTCCACCTCGGGGTCGGCGAGCACCGCGGCGTAGTCGGAATAGACCTTCCGTGCGCCGAATTCCTTCGCAAACTCCCGCGCTCTGGCCTCGTTTTTATCGCACACGCCGTAAAGCTCCGCATCCGGGTGGTCTTCATATCCCGGGGCGTGCAGCGTCGCAATGCGCCCGCAGCCGATGATGACGAATTTGAGCTTGCCAGACATACCGTTCTCCTTTCCTTGGCGATCAAACGGTTTCCTCACTGCGCGCGCGCTCGTAGGCCGCGCGGAGCGCCGCTTCGTACTCCGGTATCGGCACGTCCCACCAGCCGTAAGCCTTGCCGCCGCTGTTGGGGTAATCGCGGCATACGTCCGCATGGATCAGGTATGGTGCGTTCGCCGCGACCGCGCGCGATATGGCGCCTTCGCATTCCTCAACCCTCGAGATGCGCTCCGCCCGGACGCCGAACGCCTCGGCGGTCTTTACGAAATCCGGCGAATAGGGGGCTCCAGCCCTTAAAAAGTCGTTGCCGAACGCGCCCGCCTCGCCTAGCACGTCGAGCTGCAGGTCTTTGATGGCCATCCAGCCCGCGTTGTCCGCTACCACCACGATCACGGGGATGTCGTACTGCGCCATGGTCGAGAGTTCCTGCATGACCATCATGAAATCGCCGTCCCCCACGAGCGCGACGACCGTCCTCTTCGGGCAGGCGAGCTTTGCGCCGAGCGCCGCGGGGAACGCCCAGCCCATCGTGGAGAAACCGCCGGTCGTAAGGTTGCAGCAGCGCTCTTTATAGCAGTATTCCTGAAAGAGCTGCGCCTGCGTGTTGCCCGAGGAGGTGGCGATGATCGCGTCCGCCAGAAGATGCTCGTTGAGCGCGCCCACGAGTTGCGAGATCGTGAGCTTGTCGGTTTTCGCCGCGCGTTTTTGTGCGAGCTGTTCTGCCCAATCGGCGCGCAGGCGGGCGATTTCGTCCCTGTATTCCCGCCGTTCGGCGGGAGTGCCGAAGGCTTCGACGAGCTTTTCAAGCGCGTCGGTCAAATCGGCGGCGATCCCAACATCCGCGGCGTAGTTCTTGCCGAGTTCGGCGGGGTCGATGTCGACGTGGATGAGCTTGGTGTCAGGGAAATTGAAGCCGACGCCCTTTCGGTAGGAGCAGGCCGTCTCGTCCGCGAAGCGCGTGCCCACGGCGAGGATCACATCCGCGCTCCTGCACAGCGCGAGGCCTACCGGCGTGCCCTTGGAGCCCGTGTGGAAGCCGTAGAGCGGATGCGTTTCGCGTACCGTCCCCTTGGCGGCGAGTGTCGTTACCATCGCCGCGCCCCATGTTTCCGCAAGCGCTTCGATCAGCTCTCCGGCCTTTGCGCGCAGGGCTCCGCCCCCCGCGAGGATCACGGGGCGTTTCGCCTGCTTCATCAGCGCGAGCGCGCGCCCGATGGCCTCCGCATCCGCGCACGGGCGGGATTCCGGCTCTGCCGGGCGGTAAGGCCGCTCTTCGATCGCCGCACATTGCACGTCCATGGGCAGCATCACGGCCACGGGGCCGCCGCGCCCGTTCTTCATCAGCGAGAAGGCGCGGCGCATAATGCGCGGCAGTTGCTCGGCGGACTCCGCACGCCAGACGCGCTTGGCGAGCGGCTCGAGCGCGCGGGAGATGTTGCCGTCCTGATAGCGCTCCACCTCCTGTAGCACGCCCACGCCCTTCATATGGATGTGCGTATCGCCGCACAGCTGCAAAAACGATGTGGAGTCCACATACGCCGTCGCAAGGCCGATGCAGGCGTTGAGCGTGCCGGGGCCTATGGAAGAAAAACAGGCGAGCGGCTTCCCGCTCACGCGGAAGTATCCATCCGCGACGGCGGCGGCCGCCTGCTCGTGCTTGACCTGAATGTATTGGATGCTTCCCTGCGCCCTGCGCACGGCGTCGAACAGGCCCATTACGCCGTGGCCGGGGATGCCCAGTATGTACGGTACGCCTTCTGAAATCAGCGCGTCGACGACGATCTCTCCGCCCGTTCGTTTCATAGATAAGCCTCCGTGATGTGATAGTATCATCATCCTGTTTTTTTCGCCTCAAGTCAACCGATATCCGCAACTCGGTTTCTTCATGCGCAACCGATTATGCAAGAAATTTCAAAGATCGGCGCTTGACAAACCGGAGCGATTTGATATACTGGTTGCGATAATGAAAAGGAGGATTGTTGATGTCGGTCTCGGAGGGTATGGCCTGCCCCAACTGAATACGGGTGCGGAAG
>DATMYG010000088.1:0-3291 GCA_035561055.1 Clostridia bacterium
GTGAGGGCGGTGTCCATGAGGTTCTTGGCGTTGGCCGCGGACCAGTTGCCGTAGAGGTAGTACGGGCTCACGCCGTCGTCGGGCTGGGTGCTGTCGGTCTGGTTGGCGGCCGAGGGCACGAGCACCGTGGAGCCGAAGAGCGTGTTGGCGTTCTGGACGGAGTAGAGCGTGCGGCCGAAGGCTTCGGCGTTGCCCAGTTCGCCGCGGAACATCACGTAGCTGATCTTTCCGTCTGCGTTGAGGTCGTACTTAGCCATGTTGCCTTCCGCAGTGAGGAAGTCATAGATCATCTGGCCCTGCATGTAGCCGGCCTCATCCGCGTCCGTACCGACGAAGCAGCACTTCTCGTAGCTGTTCACGACGGTGTCGGAAACCTCGCGGTTGAAGAAGATGACCGGGACGTCCTTTTCCTTGGCGGCGTCCACGATGTTCTGGGCGGCCTCGTCGGAGCCCGTGGTCACGATGTTGACGATCAAGAGGTTGCTGCCCTGGGTGAGCGCGGTTTCAACCTGCGTGGTCTGCTTGCCCTGATCGCTCGCCGCGTCATAGAAGGTGTAAGCGATGTTGGCGGCCTTGAGGCCCTCTTCCATCGCCGCGCGCACGGAGCCGATGTAGGTATCCGAATAATCGTAGAAGAACACGCTGACGTTGAGCGCCTCGCTCTTTCCGCCGGTCTTGCCATCACAGGCAAACAGGGTGAACGCCATCGCGAGCACCAGGATGACTGCCAGTGTCTTTTTCATTGTAATTCCTCCTTTTCGATGTGCGGGTATGACCCTGTATACTACTGTAATACGGCATGCGGAACAAGGCCATGCGAAATCGTCCGCAAAAGCAGTAAAATCATACGGTTTGTACGCCGGTTTTCCTCAGGATTTGACGGTATTTTCGCTTATTCGTAGGTTTCTATATACATGGGGATACGCACGCTTTGATCCTCCCGCACCTCGAGCGAATCCGCAGGGTCCCCGCCCGTCGCGAAGGCGTAGGCCGCCTCGAAAATAGCTCTGGCGTGCGCGGGCAGGTCCATCACCACCGTGCCGAGCATCTTTCCTTCCCGCACGGCGGCAAGCCCTTTTTCTGTACCGTCTATGCCCACGATGTTTGAAAAATCGAGCCCGAGCCATTCCACGGCGTCCGCCGCGCCTAGGGCCATGTCGTCGTTGTTGCAGATGATGAGCTCAATCTGATCCCCGTAGGTGCGAAGGTACGTTTCCGTCAGCGCCGCCGCCTGGTCGCGGTTCCAGTTGGCGATGCCGCCGTCGAGCTTCTCCACCTCGAAGCCCGCCTCCCGCAGGGTTTCCACGGAAACCTCGGTGCGGATGATCGCGTCCTGGTGCCTGCGCTCACCCTCGAGCATAATGTACTGGATGATGCCGTCCCCGTCCGTATCGATGCTGGCGGGGTCCTCGTTGTACCGGTCGATGACGATCTGCGCCTCCAATGTGGCGGACTCGCGCGCGTCGCTGCCGATATAGAGAATTTTATCCCACTTGAGCATGTCCTCCTGCACGGGCTCGCGGTTGAAAAACACCACGGGCACGCCCGCGTCCCGCGCGCGGTCGATGATGCCGCCCGCGTCCGTGCGGTCCACGAGGTTAACGCAGAGCACGTCGTAGTCGAGCGAGAGGAAGCGTTCGATCTGCTCGTTCTGCGTCTTCTGGCTCTCGTCCGCATCGGCGATGGAGATGTTGACGCGCACGCCCGTCTTCTCCTCGAACTGCGCGGCGATCTGCGTGAAGCTCTCCATCATGGCGGAGATGAACGTGTCATCCCCCTTGTAGACGCTCACGCCGATCTTGACGGTGTCCCGCTCGGAAGCGCTCCTGCACGCGCCCAAAAGCAGGGAGGAAGCGAGTGCAAGCGCGAATAGAGCCGCCGCGGGCCGTATGCAAAACCTTCTCATGGGTACCTCCGTTTCATCCGATGGGAAAAAGTATGGTCGAAATCGGCGGCTCGTACATGTTGTCCGAACACGCAATAAAAGGGGCGAGCTTCACTTCCGCAGCGCGTTGCCCGCCGATGCGCGCGACAGCCTCGGTCATGGCGAAATACCCCGCGTCGAACTCGCTCGCGCTCGCGAGCGCGGCGATGCGGCCGCTCTCGAGCGCGCCGCGCAGCGCCGCGTCATAGCCCATGCAATAGACGAGCGCGCCCTCGCCCCTAAGTTCCATGAGCGACAGCGCGACGGAAGGGTCCAGCGCCACGTATACGCATCCCGGCCTCAGGCGATCCATGTCGCCCGCGGAAACGAGCTCCCATGAGAAGCCCGCGTTTTCGAGCGCCTTCCTGAGCGCCGCGAGGCGCGGCGCGCTCCCGCCGCCCCCGTCGACGAGGATAACGCTGCGAAGCGGCTGTTTTCCCATCTCCGCCGCGAGCGCCTGCGCCTGCGCCGCCACGTCGAGCGTCACGCAGCTCGCCCCCTTGCCGGAGGGCGTCTCTTCCCCCACGAGCACGAGGGGGGCGGAAACGTTGTTCTTCGCAAGCCACGCGCCGAGGTTATTCGCGTCCGCGCGGTAGAGGATCACGGCGTCCGCTCCGTTCTTCAATTCCCTCTCGAGCGCGGTGGTCTGCGCGGCGGAATCCGGGTCGGACACGGACACGACGTGCACGTCCGCGTTGTCCTCGAGCGCGGCGCCGTTGAAGCCCTTCTGGAAATTGTCCCCCTCCGCGCAGAGGATAACCGAAACGCCGTACACCTCGGCCTCCCTCGAGGCCGCGAAGGACTGGTAAAAATACAGCGCGGCGACTAGCGCGAGCAGCGCCAGTATCCCGATGGACATTCTTCGTTCCGCTTTTCCCATGCTACTTGGCCTCCTCGCCCGTATAGGGCGTCGCGGGCAGGCGCAGCGTGATGGTTGTGCCCACGTCGAGCTCGCTTTCGATGATGACGCCGTACGCGTCCCCCGCGTAGAGCTTGATGCGCTCGTTGACGTTCTTGAGGCCCACGCCGGAGCCCTTGGAAATGGGGAAATGTTCGACGAGCAAGCGGTCCACAAGTTCCTTAGGCATGCCGATGCCGTTGTCCGCGACGGAAATGTACAAGTCGCCCTCCTCCACGCGGACTGTAACGCAAATCTCCCCCTCGCCGTCCATGAAGTCCATACTGTGGTAGATGGCGTTCTCCACGATGGGCTGCACGACGAGCTTGATGACGGCGAGGTCGAGCGTTTCCTCGGGCGCGTCGATCGAATAGGTGAACTTGTCCTTGTAGCGCATCTGCTGGATGGTCAGGTAGTTGCGCGTATGCTCCAATTCATCCCGCACGGGGATGAAGCTGCGGCCGCGGCT